>NZ_JAPWAG010000002.1:0-190186 GCF_041432775.1 Pauljensenia sp. 20925_1_34
ACCACTACCGGCGCACCCCAAGACCCGGGCATGCTCACCGTCAAACTCCCCCGCTTCAAGCCTGCGCAGCCCGAGCCGGTCGCCGAGCCGGTGGCCGTACCGGTGGCCGAGCCGGTTCTGGCTGAACCCGAGCAACCCGAGTACGTCGACGTTCCGACCGTCAAGCTGCTTCGATTCAACCCCGAACAGCAGGCGGCACCCGTGACTGAGTCCGCCTCTGCCCCGGATGCTCCCGAGCAGCCGGAGTATGTCGACGTTCCGACCATCAAGCTGCTTCGATTCAACCCCGAACAGGCCTCGGTCGCGGCTCCCGCCGCCGAGCCCGAACCCGAGCCCGAGCCGGTCGCTGCCACCGAGCCCGAGCCCGAGCCGATCGCTGCCACCGAGCCCGAACCCGAGCCGGTCGCTGCCACCAAGCCCGAACCCGAGCCGGTCACTGCCACCAAGCCCGAACCGGAGCCTGTCACTGCCACCGAGCCCGAACCCGAGCCGGTCACTGCCACCAAGCCCGAGCCTGAGCCGGAGCTTCTCCCTGCCCCCGCGCCGGTGCCTATGCCTGAGCACGTTGCGGAGTCCGACCCCGTTCGCGACTTCGCTGCGGTGCCCTCCCCCGTCGTGATCCCCGCCCCCGAGCCGGTCGTCATGCCTGAGCCGGAAGTTTCGGGTGCACCCGCTCAGGCTTCGTCTGAGGAAGACGCGGGCGACGCCGGACTCACGACCGTGCAGATGCCCCACGCCGACCAGATGGACTCCTTCGACTGGGACGCCCTGGCCGCGCGCCAGCCGGAGCCGCACCTCCAGGGCGGCACCCCCGAGCACATGGCCACCCCCGAGCAGATGCCCGCACCCGGCCAAGGGTTCACGCCCGCGCAGCAGCTTCCCCCGCCTGCGACATCCTTCCCGCCCGCCGGGCAGCTTCCCCCGCCCGCGGAGAACCTGCCGCCCGTTCCTCTGCCTGCACCCCCGCAGGACGCTCCTGTGCAGGATGCCGCGCCGGCGACTCCTCAGATTCCCCCGGCTCTGGAGGGGCAGGGAGGTTTCCAGGAGAGCTGGACGTCGCAGTTCTCGTGGAGCGAGGAGGTCCGCCAGGAGCCGGACGCGCGCAAGAAGCGCAAGCGGTGGCCCTGGTCCAGGCGGCGCAAGCAGCAGGACGTGGAGGACATCGCGTCAACGACGCCGCCGCAACACGAGGCAGGCTCCAGCACCAACATGCCGATCATCGCCGTCGACGCGCAGGACGACGACTGGCAGAACTGGAACTCCAGGAACTAAACCGACAGCCTGACGGGCGTTCGCACCAGCGAACGCCCGTCACTGCGTGAGACACCCGCACGCCGACACACCGGGTTATAGGACACTGCGTGTTGCTGGGAGCGTGACTTTTCGGCTTTGTCGCGCGGGAAAGACGGGTTATAGGGATTATAGGATACTGCGTGTTGCTGGTGGCGTGACTTTTTGGCTTTCTGGTGAGGGAAAGTCGGTATAGAAGGTGGTGGCATCTGCTCGCGTCTTCGTGTGGGCAGCGTCTGTACATTAACCCCGTGATTCTGCGCGCGGGCCCCGGACTGTGCGCGCGTGGGTCGGTGGGCCCTTTTACTGGTAGTGGTAACCCGTTCCTGCGCAGCTGGGCCCGATAGGTGGCAGTGTGGGCGGCCTGCCTGGACTACCACCTGTGGGGTTAACCTGCGCATGAAGGGGCCCAGGTATCCACCTGTCCGGCCGATCCTGCCACCCCCGTGGATGATGCCGCCATCCCTGTGGGCGATGGCGCCACCCCTGCGTCGATTGCCTCCGTAAATGGCCGCGGTTGAGCTTGTTGCCCTCGAATGTGGATAGGAAGCGAGCATGCGGATAGCTTATGAAGATGCGGATAGCTTCGTAACCTATCCGCAAGCGCCTAACCTATCCGCGAAGGCGAAACCTATCCGCGAGCGGCAGGCCCAGTCAGCTGCCGCCACGCATACTCGTTCTTGCGCAGCTGGGCCCGATAGGTGGCAGTGTGGGCGGCCTGCCTGGGCTACCACCTGTGGGGTTAACCTGCGCATGAAGGGGCCCAAGCAGCCACCTGTCCGGCCGATGGCGCCACCCCTGGAGCCAATGAGGCCACCCCTGAACTGAGCACATCCGTCCGCCGCTCCTGGAACTGACCACCGACCCACACGTGATGTCCTATAACACGACACACCCGCGAGGGCCTGAGCGCGACCGTGGGGCACACGCTCGCATTCTCGCCACCAGCAACCGTGCCCAGGATTGGCGTGTTAGAGCTGGGGAGACTCCTTCTGTGCCAGCTCCACGTAGTAGGCAATGTCGGCGCTGATCTCGTCAGCCACCGCGTTGCTCACGGCGCCCGACGAGTCTTCCCCGGCCTCGTCGATGTAACCGTAGCGTTCCGCCAGGAAGCGCTCCCGATAAAGGTGTTCGGCCGTGTCTCCAATTGTTCGCATGAGGGACGCGTTCAAATAGACGCCCACGACGACGCCCACGAGCGGCACGATCTGCGCGAGCTTCATACCTGCCAGTCGAACCCCGAGCGAGGCGAACAACGAATTGATAGTCGCCGTGATCACGTTGTTGCTGACGCCGTTCATCGGTCCGCGCTTCGTGATGCCACTCATGACCTTGTTGAGGGTGCGCATCGTCGTCTCTTTTTCCACGGTCGCTTCTTCCCCGGTGCTCGTGGGATCGATCGCCTGCGACAGCACCATCGTGGCAAAGAGGTTCTCGGCGGGGTCCGTCGTGTCATAGCCGTAGTAGGCGGCCATATGGGAGACCAGTCGCGTCGCGCCTCCCAGGAACATCGTGATGTCGAGGGCGATCGCCGAGGTTGTGAGCGCGATGCCCGGCGCGGATGCGATGCCCAAACCAAGGATGGCGGCCACCGCGCCGCCCGACGCGATCACGCCGCTAACAGCGCCCTCCGCACCTGCAGCACACGCGTACAAACCTCGCAGGTGAGGCTTGACCGCTCGAACCTCTTCGAGGCTCAGAGTGCGGATATCTTCGATGGTCTCGACGTTATAGCCTGCCTTGCGATAGGCCTTCAGGATTTGGCGTCGACCCACCGACGTCTCCGACGCGGACGTGGCCTTGTCGATCAGGGCCAGCGTCTTGCCCGACACCCACGACATGATGGCGCCGCAGCCGGGGACCTTGCGTGCGAACGCAACAAGTTTACGGACGGGCGTCAGGACGAACGAGCGGATGCGCCGAGAAATAACACGCGGATTCTTCGGGCTTATTTGCTCTTCTTTCCAGCCCTGAATCTCCTCCCATTCAGCCGCGTCCCCAGGGCTCATGCGCGCACGCGCCTCGTCGATGCAAGGCTCCTCGTTCTCAGTGTTGTCCGTCATACTGCAACCCTACACAGCGGTGTCCTCCCGTGCCCCTCGGACATTTCCCTTCCCCTGTTATGCTTGTGTTTCGGTAATCACTCATGACCTCACGTTGGAGGAACGACCGTGAACTCGCGCTCACAGCTCATCGCACAGGTCAACGCCCTGCACGAAGAGAACGAACACCAGAAGATCATCGCGCTCATCGAACGCGAAGCGCCGACCTCACTGGACTATGAGCTGACGGGGTTGCTGGCGCGCGCCTACATTAACTACGCGCAGCCCTACATGGATTCGTTCCAAGAACTCATCGCGCACGCGGTCGAGCTGCTGCGCGGTATCGAAGCCGAAGGCATGGCTGACCCCGTGTGGTACTACCGCATCGGTACCGCCCTGTACTGGCAGGACAAGGAAGAGAGTGCGCTGACCTACCTGGAGCAGTGCCTCGCGATGGACCCGACCAACGAGTACGCGCCTGAGATCATCGAGCAGTGCAACCGTGCGCTGGATCGCCGCCGGATCGTGCGCCCGGTGGAGCTGGCGCGCATCGTCGATTTCTTCGAAGCGAACGAATACAACTACGAGGTCAACGACAACCGCCTGCACACCGGCTTCACGCACGGCTTCTACATGTTCTCGGTCGTCAACGACGGCGCGGACCTGAGCATGTGGGGCGCCGTTCGCGAGGAGGTGTCGATGGAGCTGCGCCAGCGTCTGCTCCAGGCGTGCAACGACTGGAATACGTCCGCGACGTGGCCCAAGGTCTACGTTGCCTCCCTGGACGACGGCCGCCAACGCCTGTGCGCTGAGCAGTTCGTGACCGCTCGCCTGGGCCTGACGGACTCGCAGGTGTCCATGAACATCGACCGTTTCATCACCAGCGCCGAGTCCTTCTTCAAGGATCAGATCGAGCGCATCCCCGCCCTGGGCGGCACGCAGGAGTAAGCACCCCCACCCGTCCGCGCCGCCGCTTCGGTGAGCCGCGAGTGCACACTGACCCGGGCCTCGTCCCCGTCGACGAGGCCCGGGTTCGTTATGCGCTTAGCTGTCGCCACTCGCCCCGATCCGGCATACAATGTATGTACGAGTGGAAAGGAGTACAGCATGTCTGCGCACGCAACTGCCACAAAGTCATCTCGTATCAACCTGCGTTTGACACCTGCGCAGGAGGAGAAGCTGCGCTACGTCGCGAGCACTACGCAGACGTCGCTGAGCGATTTTGTCCTCGCGTCCGCGCTGGAACGCGCGGATCAGGCGCTGGCGGACCGCACGGAGTTCGTCGCAACAGACGAGGATTTCGAGCGTCTGTTGGAGGCCCTGGACGCGCCGCTTCCGACGACAAAAATCCAAGCGCTCGCCGCCCGCCCCTCCCCCGTCGGATCGACGCTGACATGGACGGACTAGAAATCCCGGTGCTCGACGCTCCCCGCCGGTTGGCGCGCCATGACAAGCGCAGTGATTTCACGTGCGGAAACGACGAACTGGACACCTGGTTTCACCGCTATGCGTGGCAAAACCAGCGGGCCAACAACGCGGTGACCTACGTGTGCCAGCAGAGCGGGCGTATCGCCGGCTACTACGCGCTAGCGGCAGCAACGATTCGGCGCGAGTGGTCGCCGGATGACTTTGCTGCCCACCGACCCCGGTCAATCCCATGCATGCTCCTGGCCAGGCTCGCGGTTGACCGCCGAGTGCAGGGGCAGGGTGTGGGCGCGACGCTCCTGCTCGACGCGCTTCGCCGGACTTTCGCGGCATCGGACCAGTTCGGAATCGCCGCGCTGCTCATCCACTGCAAGGACGAGCACGCACGCGACTTCTACACGCATCACGTTGACGCACTGGTCTCTCCCATCGCCCCGCTGCAGCTCATCGTGCCGACGCAAACGATTGCACTCGCGTTGGGTACCGCGCACGAGTAGCTGCCTCCGTCACGCGCCGCCGCTTCGGTGAGCCGCGAGGGCACACTGACCCCGGCCTCGTCGATTGGGACGAGGCGGGAGCCGCGTCAGGCGTTCACGCGCGGCACGTAGACGCTCAGACCACCGTCACTGACGACGCCCGTGAGCGTGCCGTCGTCGGCGACGCGCACGTCGGGGTGGCCTCCGATCATGCACTCCCAGTCTTCGCCCGCGTGATGGCGCCCCACGTAGAGGGTCTTCTCGGCGGCGTGGCGGTCGGACAGGATGACGGCACACCCCGTGCCGGGCACGTCCGCCCTGCCTTCGCGGGCGAAACCGACGACGTCCGGGTCGTCGAAGGCGTTGTGCTGCGGGCCGATCGCGGCACGGAAGCGCACGCCCATGAGGATGGGGAGCTCACGCACGGCGGGCAGGTCGCCAGTCTCGGGGGTCCCCAGGAGGTCGCCCCAGAAGACGCAGGGCACCCCGGCCTCGTTGAGGAGGATGAGCGCGTAGGCGGCAGCCTTGAACCAGGAGGCGACCGTGGAGGCCAGCGACTGTCCAGGCTGGGTGTCGTGGTTTTCGACGAAGGTGACGGACAGCTCCGGGATCGATGCCGTCAGCGTGCCCTCCCACAGGCGCGACAAGTCGACGTTGCCGTCAGAGACCGAGGCCTGGTGGAGGTGGAAGTGCAGGGGCACGTCGAAGAGCATCGCGTTGGGGACTTCGCGCAGGTACTGCTCAAGCTCGCGCACGTCTCCGCTCCAGTACTCGCCGACGGCGGGGAGCAGACGGCCGGTGGAGGTGCGCAGGTCTTCGAGCCAGCGCGCGTAGAAGTCCGAACCCACGTGCTTGACGGCGTCTAGGCGCAGCGCATCCACGCCGGTCGTCTCCACGTACCAGCGGCCCCACCGGTCCAGTTCCTCGCTAACCCGCGGGTCAGTGACGTGCACGTCGCAGCCCATGAGGTAGTCGAAGTTGCCGAACTCTGTGTTGACGGACTCGTTCCAGTGCTTGCCCTCGAAAAGCCACAGTCCCTCGCGCCCCGTCGCCGCGTCCCAGTCAATGCCGTGGAAGCACGTCCAGTCCCACGTGAAGTCCGAGTAGGCGCCGGCGCGTCCCGGGAACGTGAAGCGGGTCCACACCTCGATCGTCTCGGGCTCTCCAATGGCCTCATGACGGTTATGGGGGTTGATCGGGGTAGCTCGCACGGTCTCGGAGGCGTCCGCGCCCATGCGGTGGTTGAGGACGATGTCGGCGCACACGGCGATCCCCGCCTCGTGCAGGGCGTCGATGGCGGCCAGGTATTCGTCTTTCGTCCCGTACTTCGTGGGCACGGACCCCTTCTGGTCGAATTCGCCCAGGTCGTACAGGTCGTAGACGCCGTAGCCGACGTCCTTGACGCCGCCATGGCCCTTGTAGGCGGGGGGCAACCAGATGATGGTGACGCCCAGGTCGGCGATCGCTTGCGCGTGCTCGGCGAGGTAGCGCCAGTGGCTCGCATCCGCGGCCATATCCCAGGCGAAGGCCTGGAGGATCAGGGGCCCAGCCTCTTGCGTCGAGGAGAGCAGGGCCGGTGTCTTCGTGTCACTCACCCGCATATGGTGGCAGGTTTGCCCTCGGGTGGGCGGGCGGGGAGGTGAAACAGTGGCGCGTTAAACACGGTGGCACGAGGCCGGGGCCCGGTTTGGTGCGCACCGCGCGGGTGCGGCCGGGACCCGACCACGGCCTCGTCAATGAGCGATCACTTGCGTCGGTTGAGGCGTCCCTTGACGCCGCCGGCGACGGCACTGGCTCCGTCGGCGATACCCGAGGCCGCGCTTTTAGCGCCGAGCATCACGACCTTCGCCTTGCCTTTCATGGTTTCCTGAACGTCCTCCGTCACAACCTGTTTGCTCTGTGCCGAGCCTGCGACGGTGAGGTGCTGCGCCCAGGCCTCGGCATCGAAGCCGGCAGGGGGAATCTGGCGCAGGTGACCCTTGAGGCGAGACGACTGCGTCTGCAACGCCGTGAAGGTCAGGCCACTCGACACAAATCCGCCGATGATGGGGAGCACCTTTGAGACACCTTTGGAGAAAGTGTTCTTCGTGATGTTGATACCAATGACGCGCAGCGAGTACTTGACGACCGGGTACCACGTGATACTCATGAGAGCCCGCTTGGTCACGTGCTTCTGGTAGGCAGTCTTGGCGGCGATTCGCGCGAAAGCCGTCAGCGACTGCGCGGCGCCGCCAACACCCAGCATGACGCCGAAAAATACCGCGAGCACGCCGATTGTCTCGTCCTCCCCCGCGTCGACCTCCGCGAGGAGGTCGCGCCAGCCGTACAGGTAGGCGAGTTTTTGCATGATCCGCAGCGCGTGCACGTAGTACTGAGTCAGGTCCGCCGGGATCGTGCCGAGCATCGCGAAGCCGCCGGGGATGCCCGCCGCGAAGGACAAGGCTGCGGACTTGTTTGTCTCGTAGGAGATAGCTTCGTCCGCGAGGAAATCGAGGACTCCCAGAGGGACGCCCGCCGCCGCGGGGCTCGATGCGAGGGCGCGATCGATCACGTCGTGAGTTGCCTTGACTTTGTCGAGCGCCTCGCGCAGGTACCTGTCACGGTCGATGCGCACTCCCGGAATCCGAACAGCCTTCGTGAGGAATTCGATCGCTTGCTGCTCCGCCTCGGAGGCCTGTTCGTTCGTGTATCCGCGCAGCTCGGCGTCCACAGCGACGTCGTTCATCTTGTCGGGCATTATGGTCCTCCACGTCTCAGCACGCGCTGACTGCTCATGTCTTGGTGCAATCACTCTAGCGTGAATGGGCCACTTCCTCCGTGCACGCCTGACGAGGCCGGGGCTGATTTCCGCCGTGACGCGCGCCCGGCCCCGGCCTCGGCGAACGAGGCTCTACAGTTGGTGTGTGTGGATCATCGCCGCGTGTTTGTCTGCCCTGTTCGCCGGGCTCACGTCGATCCTCGCGAAGGCGGGGGTCGCGACGACGAGTTCCACAGTGGCGACGGCCCTACGAACGGTCGTCGTCGCGGCAGGAGCGTGGGGCATGGCCGCCCTGGTCGGATCGGCGTCGTCCCTGGGCGCTATCGACGCACGCTCGCTGCTGTTCTTAGTCCTATCGGGCTTGGCAACCGGGGCCTCGTGGCTGTGTTACTTCGCGGCGCTGTCTCGAGGGGACGTATCCCGCGTGGCGCCGATCGACAAGCTGTCGACGGTCCTCGCGATCGTCTTGGCGCTGGTCCTGCTGGGCGAGCCGGTGAGCGCGTGGGGGGCGGCCGGGATCGTGGCGATCACGGCGGGAACGCTCCTCATGGTCGAGCCTTCCGACCTGTCGAGCCTGCCTCGTGCGCTGCGCGGGGGCGGCAGCTGGCTGGTGTACGCGCTCGCGTCCGCTCTGTTCGCGGCACTGACGTCGATCCTGGGGAAGGTCGGCATTTCGAGTGTGGACCCGACGCTGGGGACAGCCGTGCGCACGGTCGTTGTGCTGGCCATGGCGTGGGTGATCGTGACCGTGCAAGGCAGGCTTGGGGACGTGCGGGATATCCCCGCGCGTGAACTGGCCTTCATTGTCGCGTCGGGGGCGGCGACCTGCTCGTCGTGGCTGGCGTACTATCACGCGCTCAAGGACGGACCCGCCTCCGTTGTCGTACCCATCGACAAGCTGTCGATCCTGGTGACCGTCGCCTTCTCGGCGGCCGTGTTTCACGAGCGTTTCACGCATCGTTACCTGGCGGGCTTGGCGTTCCTGTGCGTGGGCACGGGAGCCATGGTGGTGGCGTAGGGCCACGACCATGTTTCACGCGCGTTTCACGTCGACGTGGGGGCCGTTTCCACGGACACGTGCCGCCTGAGCTTGACATGCGCAGATGGCGGGGTGATATCATCGATGTACAACGTAGGCTTAGCCTGGTTCGCCGGGCCGGGTCGGGAGGGGATCGACCATATTGGTCGCATTCCCTCCTTTTTATTACTGCGCAACTTCGAAGGTGATGAACGCATGCGCCATTACGGATTAGATGAGCAGATAAACCATCTCCGAGAATCCGGTATCACATTCAGCATCATGTCGGAGGATGATGCACGGACGTTCCTTCGAGAGAACACGTACTACTACAAGCTCAAGTCCTACAGACATAACTGGCTCTTCATAATTGGGTGTGTAGTTGGAGTCTAAATCCTCCCGTTTCGAGGAGTGCTCGTGGAGGGGTCTGGGTTTTTCGGACCGTTTGTTGTGAGAGGGTTGTTCTGAGTAGTCCCGGCTGCTTGTGGCCGGGCAGAATGGATGACCATGAGGAAGTTCTCGAAGCACATGCCTGAGCAGATTGTCGTGAAGCTGGAGAAGGCCGAGGCGCTGCGAGGTAAGGGCATGAGTGCGGCCCAACCCCGCCGACAACACCTACACCCTCAATTATGAAGAGCATGTTTATTAGCAACAGTGCTGTCGCTAGAATAGTGGCAACTACCAGTGTCGAACGAATCTTATTTGTCATTGCGAATATCTCCGTCTGTGACAGTCCAGCCCCCATTTTTCCAGGTCATGAATAATACAACGGTGGACTCGTATTCGTTCTCTTTAGTAGTTATCTTCTGGTTGACGCATGTCACCCCGTTGATTGTCTTGACCTTGAACTGTACGCCGATAGTGCTGGGTTGAGCTCCCCACCGCTCCTCTGACACGGGCTCGACTTTGATGATCCGTGTAACGTTTGACGTCATACCGTATGTCCAACCGTTCGCGTAGGAATTCTCAATGGTATCGATATACGTCTGACGGAAGCCATCGCCAGGTTCTGTGATATCTGCGAATGGTTGTGTATCTCCTGTATTCCAGGCATATATGAGAAGAGAGAATACATGCTCGGCGGCGAGTTCTGCTCCTCTTTCGGTGTTTTCTTTGGCTTCTTCGGGTAGTTCGGGTTTGGTGTAGGTGGAGGCCGCATGCTCGGCGGGGCGCACGAGAACTCCGTCGGGGCCGATCTCGTAACCGCCCGACATGGCAGGTTCGCTCGATGCGGACGGCGAAGGCTGAGCAGCGGGGGTAGTCGTCGCAGCAACGGTGGGCTTTTCACCCCAGGCGTGCCACCAGCCGTACGCAACACCGTTGATGTAGAGCGAGTAGGATCCGCCAATGAACAAGAACACGACGGCGACGCGGATCCCCCAGTCCACGGCGTCGGCGTCCATCCACGCCCGAAGCCGCGCCTTGGCTCCCTTGGGTCGGTTGTGCTTCACATCAGCCCGATAATCACTCCACCGCTCCCACAGCGTGCACCTGCGCGGGGCGGACTCGCGGCGGAACTGCTCCTCGTCCTCCTCGGTCACAGGACGTTCAGATAGGGGTGGGACCATCATGGCGTGTGCTCCTTTGCCTTGCCTGTTTCCAGTGTCGCGTGTGCAGCGGTTACGTTCGCTCGGGCGGCTAGGGTTAGTGGCCTTGTTTTTCTTCCCAGGTGTCGGTGTTGTTAATGACCAGGTGGGACAGGGGGAACTTGCCGGTGGTCTCCGTGGTGGTGACCAGGCCGTTGATGGTCTGGGTCTCCCCGGTGAAGGGATTGGTGGCTGTTCCACTCCACGTCGTGGTCAGCGTGATCTCGCGGTCTTCGTGAGGGTATGGGCCATCGAGCATGGACCGCCACCCCTGCGGGGGCGTGTAGTAGTGGCGGATCAACCTCGGGTCGGTGTTGAGATCCATGCCCTCTTGCCACACCGCACCCGTGGACGTGGTGACCAGGTTCGGGGTCCCATCACCCCAACTCCACTCGTACTGAGTGGCCGTAAATGTCACGGTAACCTCGCGACCTAATAACGACACCGTGTGAACTTGGGTAGGGTGCAAAACCGCGACGATAGAGGGGATAAACCTATTCGTGTACGAGACGTTCAGCGGGCGCTTATACAACCCCGCTCCATCGGCATGGATGACGGTGGCAGCTCGATACAGTATCTCCCGGGTCGTAGGCACTTGCTGTGGAGCCTCGTTACTGCTGCTCTCATGAAACATGGACTTGCACGCGTACGGCACGCTGCTTCCATCCGGCATCTCCATCACGTGTGTCTCGCCGTCACATATTCGCCCTGAGGTGAACGTCTGCGCGTCAGAGCTCGCTTCGCTCGTGCTGGTGTGGTAGGCCCTATCATCCGTTAGCGTCGTATCTGGATGAGGAGGGACGCTCTCTCTCCCACCTTCTATTCCCTCAAGCACAGCACCATCGCCTTCTCCAGTTGCGGAATACTGCGGCAGATCAGGATCCCAGACGGCCTCCGCGAACGTAACCACGGGAACGGTGAGGAGAATCATTCCGAAGGATAAGGCAAGAGCCTTAAGCATCTTTTTTAAAAAGTCATTCATCATCGCTAATCATCTTCCCTTGTGTTTCTTGCCAGCGTCCGTCGACCCATGTCATGAGGAAGGACAACGTGGATTCATATTCACCCGTGCGCGAGGTGATTCGTGTACCGTAACAAGATGTACCGTCAACCGAGGCAATCCGGAATTTCACTAGTATTGTCCCCTCCGGAACACCACTCCCATCTGGTTCCATAGGTTTCACTCTCAGAATATGTGTGACGGACGACGAGTTGCCGTACTCCCAACCATTCGAGTAAAGGCTATTAATGCGACCAATATAGGAATTAGCAAAATTTGAGTCAGGATTTGACATGTCTGCAAACGGTTGCGTATCACCCGTATTCCACGCATACGTGAGGAGCGCTAGGTAATGCTCGGCGGCAAGTTCTGCTCCTCTTTCGGTGTTTTCTTTGGCTTCGTCGGGTAGTTCTGGTTTGGTGTAGGTGGAGGCGGCGTGTTCGGCTGGGCGTACGAGAACGCCGTCGGGTCCGATTTCGTAGCCGCCCGACATGGCAGGTTCGCTCGATGCGGACGGCGAAGGCCGAGCAGCGGGGGTAGTCGTCGCTGCAACGGTGGGTTTCTCACCCCAGGCGTGCCACCAGCCGTACGCAACACCGTTGATGTACAGGGAGTAGGATCCGCCAATGAACAAGAACACGATCGCCACGCGGATCCCCCAATCGACGGCGTCGGCGTCCATCCACGCCCGAAGCCGCGCCTTGGCTCCCTTGGGCCGGTTGCGCTTCACATCAGCCCGATAATCGGCCCATCTCTCCCGCAGCGTGTACTTACGCGGGGCGGACTCGCGGCGGAACTGTTCCTCGTCCTCCTCGGTCACGGGACGTTCGGATAGGGGTGGGACCATCATGATGCATACACCTCTCCTGTGAGGTCTCCTCCTGGGCGCTTCCGACGCTGGAAGCACTTCCTATTCCCATCAGATTACGCGCAGAACCGACACGAAACACCAAGAATATGCAGTAAGCACCACGGCACGTTCTCCCACCCAACCCGCACAAACGTGCACCAGGCAGACCAACCCCGCCCCGACCTCGTCAAACAACAAACACACACGCACTGGCGACCAACGGCCCCACTGCCAAGGCCGACCACCAAACGGACGCAAGCCCCCGCTCAGAGGAGCTTGTCCAGCGCCTCCCGGATGAGGCGCTCCTCCCCCGATCCGTTTGTCGGCAGGCGCAAGACTGGGACTCCATAGGCGGCCATGATCGAATCCTTGAGGGCGTCGCGCTTGCGCTGAGTATCACTGGCACCGTGGTACTGCCAGCCGTCGACCTCGATGGCGAGGACAAGGCGACCGGTCACCCGCGAATACACGCCAAAATCAAGCGCACTATCCGTGAACGTGAAGGCACGCTGTTCCTCGCTGAGTCGACGCGTATTCGGCAACGCATCTTTAAGGAACACCTCGATCTGATAACCAAAGCGCGAATAGGCCGGTTCCGCAAGAATCTCGCGCAGGCACTGGTCCGCGACGTTCTCGGCGGGAGAGCGCCGATGATCGGCCCATTTGGCGCGCGAATAACGCTCCAACGACTCGCTGTAAGCGCTGTACAGGACATCAAAGATTGACACAATGTCCGATTGGATGACAGAACTAGGATCGTACATCTCAATGTATTCAAGCAACGCCGAGATATTTCGACTGAAGCGCACACCACCGTGCGCTGTCACGACGATAAAACGGTCCTTCGCGCGCGAAACAATTACATTCGTCATGGAATCGGCATCGTAGAACTCGCGCGCAGCTGACCGTTCACCGGCATTGAGAACCGTCGACAAGATGACCGTTCCCGCGCCTCGCCCCTGGAATTTGTGCGCGGTTTCCGCCAGCCAACGCGAGTACTGCCTGTCGCCTTGCTCAGCACGAATTCGCTGACCCAGGTTCGTTGCCTGCGCTCGGAACGGAGTGACGATGCCCAGGACAAAGTCGCCAGATGCGTCCTTCTCCTTCGCGCCTATTCCCTCTCGGATGACCTGCATATCCTCGAGCTGCGCGATGATCTCAATCTCCCGCTGCGAGAAGAACCCACCGCCGCGCGCTGGTCGCCGCGCGTGATTGCCGGGCGCCGCATACACGATTTCAAGCGGATCGGGGGCGTCTTCCGCGGGAACGCGCATCGGAATGAGCTGGCCGTCGTAATACATGCGATTGCAGAACTCGATGATCGCGGGGTGGCAGCGGTAGTGCTCTTTCAGCAAGGTGCTGGGCACCTGCGCGGCCTCGGCCATCATTTTCACGGAGTCGAGCAGCGACACCTTGCGCACGTCGAATCGTTCCTCGGCAGGTGCCTGCTTGCTCTCGTCCCACCCCTGGAAGATCGGCCCGAGCTGCTTGGCGTCCCCGACAATGACGGCGTTACGCGCCTTGCTCAGCGCAGCCATGCCCTGCGGGAGCAGAACCTGCGAGGCTTCGTCGATGATGACCCAGTCCAGCATCACGTCCTGGGCCAGGTTGTTGCGAATCGAGAAACAAGTGGACGCCACAACAGGGTAGGTGCGCAGCAGGATGTCCGTCTGTCGGTTGAGCCGCTCACAGGGGCTGAGGCGACTCGGGTGCTCGCGCTCGAATCGCTCCAGGAGAGCGGCGTCCAGTGCCTCGCGGGATCGCTGACGGTACGCGGCACTCTCCTCGACGAGGCCTCGGCGGGCTAACCGGGCCTCCGCTTCCTCGATGCGTTGGGTCAGTTCGCGTTCACGAGCCTCGTAGAAGGCGAATTGGAGCGCCGACTGCACGTCCGTGTCCGCCAGGTCAATACCGTTCAGGGAGCCATAAGTGAAATAACGGCGCACCCGCTCGACGATGCCCCGCGGACCGCGCCCAGGCCTCGGCGCACAGCGCGCAAGGGCAAGCAAGTGAGCGATAGTTTCTGAGCCCCGCCGAAGGACGGGCATGGTCGAAATATCGGGAACCAGTCGCCGACTCTCCCGCACCTTTTCCTCGAAGAGGCGGCGCTCTCGGCGCGTCGCAGTCAGGCGCGCGCGAAACTCCGGAACATCGCGCGCATCCTCCCACAGGCCCACCAGGCGTTCCTCCGCAGCCCGCAGCTCAGCGTCGTCGATGTCGGTTGGCGCACCCGACGAACCGTCGGACGCATGGCGAGCCCAGGCCTCGCGCTTCTGTTCAAGGATTCCCTCACGCTGATGGAATTCCTTGACGCGTGCGACGCTCCCGACCGTTGCAACCAGGAAGCCGTAGCCTTCCTCCGTCAGCTTGTCGACCACGTTATCGACTGCGGAGTTGGCGCCTGCGACGACGCCCACCGACTTGCCCTGAGCGATAAGAGAAGCGATCAGGTTGAGGATCGTCTGCGTCTTACCAGTACCGGGCGGGCCGTCGATAATCGAGATCTGGTGGGTGAGCGCGGCCCGGATCGCGTTGCGTTGATCAATGTTGGAATGGAAGGGCATGATGAGCCGGTCGCTCGCGCCCGTCTTCGCGGAGGAGACGCCCGCAAGGAAGGCTTCCAGGGCGGAGCCTTTCGGGGCGCTCGTGAGCCACTCCCACACGTTCGCAAGAATAGCGTCGGGCAGCATGTGGTCCGCACCGACCCACTTGGGATAGCGCCCGCTCGTGTCCAATGTTGCCCCGGCCCGTCGAGCCTGCGCGCGGACTTCCGTGCGGACATAGTCGAGAGTGGAAGCGTTGTGCCGGTCCTGCGCGGTCGCATACGTCACTCTAACCTCGTCGCTCCCGTAGCGCCGAAGCGCGAGCTTGCCGTCAGCTTTTCGATACGCCAGCGTGTAGCGCGGATTACGCGGGTGGCCCGCGCGGCGAAGCGTCCAGATGATCTCGGCGTTTTTCCAGCGCTGCCCGTTCACACGAACCTCGTCGAGGGCGTCGATCTCTCGGCGCTCGACCTGGTCGTAGATGCGCACACGATCCTCACCGTACGGATACTGTTTGCCGTTGGTGTAGGTGACGACGACGCGATTCCCGTCGCGGCACGCCTTGGCGACCTTCCAGGTGCAGTCCTGCCAGCTCTGCGAGTCCCTGTCGCGAATCAGTACGTGCATCGCGCGCGGATTGACGGCTTCCATACCCCTCCCCCGTGAGTCTTACACCCAGGATAGGCGACTGACCGTTGCCCTGGTTGGTTGCTGGATACCTGCGGACCGCCCGCTGGACGCAGATGTGCACGCCCCCTCGTATCGTGGCGCTATGGGTATCTCTCTTGTTTTTCTCCTTGTTGGACTTGTCGTGGGCGCTGCGCTCGGGTACGTGGGGGCGGTGGCGCGCCGCGCCTCGCAGCCGGGCGAGGACGTGGGCGCGTTGCGTGCGGAGGCCGCCCGGTGGCAGGCCCGCGCCGAGGAGCTGTCGCGTCGAGTCGAGTCGGCCGAGGCCCGCTCGGCCGTCGATGCGTCCGTGTTGCAGGCGCTCGCCCCGGTTCGCGTGCAGCTGGAGCAGATGACGGCGCGCGTCGACCAGATGGAGGCCACGCGCGCTCGCCAGCACGGCGCCCTCGCGGAGCAGCTGCGCGAGACCGCCCAGCGCGAGGCCGAGCTGGCCCGCACCACCGCCTCCCTGGAGGGGGCGCTGCGGTCGCGCAGCGCGCGCGGCACGTGGGGCGAGGTTGAGCTCGCCCGAATCCTGGAGGCCTCGGGGATGCTGCCGCACGTCGACTTCGCGGAACAACGCTCGATTGGTGCGCTCACTCAGGGACGAGGCCTGGGCGCAGAACGTGCTTCGTCTGACCGTGGACGACCCGACGTGACAATTCACCTGCCCGGGCAGGGCTTCCTTGCTCTCGATGCGAAGGCTCCGATGGACGCGTACCTGCGCGCGTGCGATATCGAGGAGGGCGGCGAGATGGCGGAGGCTCGGCGACGTTCCGAGCTGGTGGCGCACGCGAAGGCACTGCGCTCTCACGTGGATGCGTTGGCCTCGCGAGAATACGCGCGGGCTCTCGGTTCCTCGCCCGAGCTGGTGATCCTCTTCGTCCCGTCGGAGGCGGCGCTGAGCGCCGCGCTGCGCGCGGATGCGGCGCTTTTGGACGACGCGATGGCTCGCGGCGTGGCCCTGTGTTCCCCCGTCACGCTGCTAGCGGTGGCCCGCACGTGCGCGACCGCGTGGGCACGCACGAACATCAACGAGCAGGCCGACGACATCATTGCGCTGGGCCGTGACCTGTACGAACGCCTCGGAGTCGTCGCCGGCCACATCGAAAACCTGGGCAAGAGCCTGGCCAAGAGCGTCGACTACTACAACAAGGCGGTCTCCTCGATGGAAAACCGCCTCCTGTCCCGCGCGCGTTCCGTCACCGCTCTGGAGTCGGCCTCGAAGAAGCCCATGAAGGCCCCCGACATCGATCCGGACGCCGCCCAGGTCCGCGCCTTCACGAAGCCGGAGCTGACGGAGCAGTAATCGTATCGGCGATAGTATCCAACTGAGCGCGGATCTCCTCGAAGGGACGGTCCACGTCGAGCGTCGTCGCGCTGATTCGGTTGCCGCTCATGCGGTAGGTGGCGTCGGGTTGGATGTCCTCGTCGGTCGCAGCGTAGAGGAGCATGCCTGAAACCTCGACGCTCTCCCCCGCGCGCTCGAAGGCGATCTGCTTGTTCTTCACGTACGCGAAGATCTGGTACAGGTTCGCCGAATGCACGGTCCTCTTGTCGAAGTTGCTCTGCATCGTGGACGTGTAGTACTTCGCATCGATGATGAGCACGCGGCCGCGAGCGCTCAGCGTGATGTCGCTTCGCATGGCGGGCAGACCGTCCGCGACGCCGTCATCGAGCGCCCAGTCGATGAACGAGGCGCTGGCATTCAAACGTGGATGTTCCCGGCGGTAGTACTCGAGGATGAACTTCTCGTAGAGGCGGCTCATGCGCTGCTCGTCGAAGAAATCCATCATGCGCGTGGTGCCGTCGCTCTGAGTCTGGAGCAGCCCCTTGACGACGAGCCAGCACACCGCCATCAGCATGCGGTACGTGCGATTGTTGCGGTCGTATCGCATGTTCCAGTCGACGGTGTGCAGGTCGATCTCGCGCACGTCCGCGAAGTACACCATGAGCTTCTTCAGGCTCTTCTTGCGCGCCCGTGAGATGTCCGAGCGCACAAGCAGCGCGGCAGTCGCCTTGATGATGCGGTTCATCGTCGTGTCGACGCTGAGCTCGTCGTAGGAGCACACCAGCTGGCGGCGCCAAATCGCCTGCGATTTCACGGACTCGGTGACCTTGATTGTGCCGCGCAGGGAGGAACGGGCCTCGGTCCGGTTCACGTACTCCTGCCCAAGGCCTCGTTTGAGTTGCAGGGACACGCCCCGCTCGAGGATGGCGGCGCACAGCTCGGCCGCGTTCTCGAAGTCCTCCGTGGCCACGGCACGGTAGCCCTGCTCGCGTAGCGCCGAGAAGGCGTAGGCGAGCATGTGGAAGACGTTGCGGACGCGGATCACCGCAGCGACCTGCGCAGCCTGTCGCTCCATTCGCGGACCTTGCCAGGCTCGTCGAACCAGTATTCTTTGAGCATCGGGATGAGCTCGTAGTCCACGATCGAGGCCAGGGCCGCGTCGGTGCAGGTATCGGCGTCCATGTTGCAAAAGTAGCTGTGTCCAATGCAGAAACCTTCGCCGAGCGACTCATCCTCGGCGATCACGCGGTTGAGGGATTCCACCTCACGGACCAATGCCTCGAACCTCGGATTAACGAGGCCGACGCGGTAGGCACGGAAGCCCTCGGAGTCGAAGGCGGGACTCAGTTCCACGAAAGCGAAGCGGCGTCGCAGCGCGTAGTCGAGCATCGCGAGGCTACGGTCTGCCGTGTTCATCATGCCGATAATGTGGACGTTGCGGGGAACGTAGAAGAGCTCACGCGAATAGAGGAGCTGGAGCTTATTCTTCGGTCCGCGTTTATCACTCTCGATGAGCATGAACAGCTCGCCAAAGATCTTGGAGAGGTTTCCACGGTTGATCTCGTCAATGACGAAGAAGTAGGCGTTCTCCTCGTCCTCGGCAGCCTTCTTACAGAACGAGTAAAAGGCCCCCTTCACCAGCTCGAATCCCGCACCAGAGGGGCGATACCCCTCAATGAAGTCCTCGTAGGAGTAGCTCTGGTGGAATTGGACCAGCATGACCCGCGAGGCGTCCTTGACGCCCATCATCGAGTAGGCGAGGCGTTTGGCGGCGAAGGTCTTACCCACGCCGGGTGCGCCCTGCAGGATAATGTTCTTCTTGGCGCGCAAGACGCCCACGGTTGCGTCATAGCGTTCCTCGTCCATGAAGACCTCGTCGAGGAATTGTTCGGAGGAATACTCCGGGAAGACCGGCAGCGTTTCCTCATTGGCAACTGATTCTTCATCCTCGCCGTCATCGAAGAAGGCATCAATGCGCGCCAGCAGATCGGGGTAGTCAGTGATCTCAGTGAGGGTCTTCATGGGGAACTGCTGATCACTTCGCCAGCTTCCCCGACGCTTCCACGACACGTTGCGCAGGTGCGGGTACTCGCCCCCTTCCGGGTCATAGACGTAGTCGCCCGTAACGACGCCGCGGCCGAGAATCTCCTTGAGGCCTCGTTTGACGAAAATGACGTCTCCCGGCTTGATCTCGTTCGCGAACTGCCAGACCGCCCGGGCCGAATTCGTCTGCGATGTATTGTCGTCGCGAGTGTCGAGTAGCCGTTGGCGCATGTCCTCCTTGGTGGCGTACTCGCTCAGATCACCGAGTTGGTGCCACCCCAGCCCCATCACGCCGCGTTGATAGAACTCTTCCCACATACAGGCTCCCCGGCCGGGGGCGTAGAGCCAGTAGCGCACGGTCTGCACGTCAGCGTCGCCGAGGGCGGCGGCCTGAACGACCTCTTCCTTCTCCTTGCCAGCTTCCTTCGTCTCACGGTTGACCTGTTCAGAAACTCGCCACGCGCATGCTGACAACTCCGGGAAAGTCGTGTAGTCGTAGGTGCCGGAGGACATGGCATCGAGAACACGGTCGCGCAGCGCCAGATAGGCGAAGGCCCCGGGAGGCGATGCGAGCTGGGAAACCTCGGCGTTCACGTCCGGGGGCATACGATCGGGAAGGCTGAGGAACCAACGATCCCGCGAGCTCAGGTTAACGTAGGCATACGGACGCACCCAGAAAAGGCCCATCGTGACGTTCCAGCTGGCGTTACGTTGTTTGAGAACGGCATCGTACGCGTGACAAAATGCCGCCCCTGTCTGCTCTGTCGGCCGGTCCGCGTAGGCCAAAGCGACCGTGAACAGGTCCCAGAGTCTCTCAATATCGCCCTCGCCCCGACGCGCCTGGTCGTAGAGAGTCGCATTGATATTGAGTAGCGTAGGGACGCCGACGAAATCATCGTGCAGCGGGGCGTGCACGCCGAGGGCTCCACCGATTCCCCGGGCAACCGTCCAACGTTTGGCCGTAGCGAGGCCGCGATTGAAGAGGCCGTAGACCGTAAAAGGATCAATATCCGTCGGAATACCGCCGGAGTCAAGCGTCGGCAGGTCCATACCGAATTCGGCGTAGACATGCTGCAACGTCGCAATAAGAGCCTGCCGATCATCCTTGAAGGCAAGCAGTTTGTCCGCTAGTTCCATGAAAAAGCGCGGCCATGAGTACTGACTATCCATCGTCATGGCCACACCCTACCACCCAGGTGATCGGCGACACGATTCATACGCGTACTCACCCGACAGCAAAGCCGAGCCACGCTCACGCGCCCCGGCCTCGTCAGTGCGCACTCCTCAGTCAAGCTCCGCCAACACGCCCACGTCACGCGCGGCCTGACGCAGGCGCTTATCGCGCGTCCACAGTGACACGCCGGGGGTTACGACAGCACTTGCCAGGAGCGCCACGTCGACAGCACTGAGCCCCCTGCCCCACAGCCGCCGCTCCTCGACGAGATGCCGGACCCCCTGATCGTCGACGTTGCGGACAATCATGAGGCGCTCAAGCATTTTCAAAAAGAACGACCGATTCTTGAGGTTCCCCAACGCGAGTTCAGTGATGACACTCTGATGTATGCACACTTGGTCGCGCTCGAGCAGATCGACCAGAACCGGCTCAGTTTTCCGCAGGTGATCGATCCAGATGCTCGTGTCAACGAGGACTCTCATGCGCGCTGCCGACTCCGCGGGGCAGCCTCCGCCGCCGAATCACTGCCGCCGAGCGCAGCGAGCTGCCGACCGCTCTCAATGCGAACGAGGAGCTCTACCGCATCCCTGATTAAAGCGGATCGTTCTCTAATCCCGGTCAGCTCCTCGGCCCGCGCGAGCAGGTCGTCATCGAGTGTCACAGTGGTTCTCATGGCTACCTCCACATTCAGGATAGCATCACGAGCATCATCATTTGATTCGACTATTGATGCTCGCTCACGCTCACGTGTCCTCTGCCCAACAGCAAAGCCGGGCCACGCCCTCGCGCGACCCGGCTAGCGCCTCGTAAGGTCGAGGAAATTTAGGCAACCTCCACCGTCACAAGGGGAACGATCCCACTCAGCGTATCCCCCAGTGCATCTTCGGCGCGATCGAGCTCATAGCGCATCTGCAGCTTCATCCAGAACCCCGGGGTCGTACCAAAGTAGCGGGAGAGACGCATCGCCGTATCAGCCGTAATCCCGCGCTTCCCGTGGACGATTTCATTGATACGACGGGGCGGAACACCGATAGCAACGGCAAGCTTGTGCTGCGTAATTCCGAAGCCCTCGATGAAGTCCACCATGAGGACTTCGCCCGGGTGAATCGGAGCAATTTTAGTGGCAGTCAACGATCTCACCCCCTTCTGGACCAGCGTCGCCAAGACTGCCATCCATCGCGACTGCGCTTGAAAAGGCACCGCCGTTGAACGGAGCACCTTTGGTTCTCTACAACCCAGTGCTACCATTCTACTAACCGCGTTGGGCTTGGACCGGCGCAGTCTACTACGGGGATCCTCGCCATCACGGCGAGGATCCCTTGGTATACCCGTTCGCGCAGTGCGAGTTAAATCTAGAGGACACAACGTGTCGCCGACAGGCCAGTTCTCATCGCATTGGCACGGAACAATTGGCACGTGAGACGGTATAAGCGAGCGAATATGTCCCCGCGGCGCTCGCCTCGATTTCTGCACTGAGCACACCGGCAGCGCGGCCCGATGGGTGGCAGCGTTAACCCCTCAATGCGCAGCTAAACCCTACACGTGGAGCATGGGCACCCCCGCCCACACTGCCACCCATGGGGTTAACGTGCGCATCGAAGGCCCCAGGCCCCCACCCATGGGGTTAACGTGCACATCGAAGGGCCCAGACTCCCACCCATGGGGCCAATCACGCCTCCCGCCTTGCCCAAAATGCAGTCCACTTCGCCCAAATCGGGCCATTTTCGGGAATTTTTACCGAAGTGGACTGCGGTTTGGGACAGGAGACCGGTGACAACACCGCACCAACAGCGAAGCCGGGCCACGCCCTCGCGCGACCCGGCCACTGCCTCGTAGAAGTAAACTCAGACGTTGAAGCGGAACTCCACGACGTCACCGTCGTGCATGACGTAGTCCTTGCCTTCCATGCGGACCTTGCCGGCGGCCTTCGCGGCGGCCATGGAGCCGGCCTCGACCAGGTCGTCGTAGGAGACGACCTCGGCCTTGATGAAGCCCTTCTCGAAGTCCGTGTGGATGACGCCGGCGGCCTTGGGGGCGGTGTCGCCCTTGTGGATCGTCCAGGCGCGCGCTTCCTTCTCGCCGGCGGTGAGGTATGTCTGCAGGCCGAGGGTGTCGAAGCCGACGCGGGCCAGCTTGTCCAGGCCGGACTCATCCTGGCCGGATTCGGCGAGCATCTCGCGGGCATCCTCGTCGTCCAGTTCGACCAGCTCGGCTTCGAACTGGGCGTCCAGGAAGATGGCCTCGGCGGGCGCGACGAGGGCGCGCAGCTCGTCCTTCATCTCCTCGTTGTCCATCTCGGCGGCGTCCATGTTGAACACGAAGATGAAGGGCTTGGAGGTCATGAGCTGGAAGGAACGCAGCGCGTCCTGGTCCAGCTTGGCGCCCTCGGGGCCGGACAGCAGCTCGCCGCGCTCCAGCAGGTCGAGGGCCGCCCGCGCGGTCTCAAGGACGATCGGCTCGGTCTTCTTGCCGCGCACCTCCTTCTCGAGGCGCGGAATCTGCTTCTCGATCGTCTGCATGTCGGCGAGGATCAGCTCGGTCTTGATGGTCTCAATGTCCGAGGCCGGGTCCACCTTGCCGTCGACGTGCACGACGTCGGGGTCGGAGAAGGCACGCGTGACCTGGCAGATCGCGTCGGCCTCGCGGATGTTGGCGAGGAACTGGTTACCCAGGCCCTCACCCTCGGAGGCGCCGCGCACGATGCCGGCGATGTCCACGAAGGACACGGTGGCGGGCAGGATGCGCTGGGAGCCGAAGATCTCCGCGAGCTTGTTCAGGCGCGGGTCGGGCAGGGGGACGACGCCGACGTTGGGCTCGATGGTCGCGAAGGGGTAGTTCGCGGCGAGCACGGTCGCGCGGGTCAGGGCGTTGAACAGGGTGGACTTGCCAACGTTGGGCAGTCCGGCGATACCGATAGTAAGAGACACGCCCCCATCCTATCGGAGCGGGCCCGGCGGCGTTGCTCCCACGCGCCACGTCACGCCGACGCGCGGGGCGCTCGGCTCACTGCGCGAATTCGACGGGCGCCAGCTGTAAGAAGTCACCGAAGGTGATCGTCACATCATCAGACTTCCTGACCCTCACGCCGCGCTCACCGAGCGCATAGAGCCTCGAATAGACAGCATCGCCCTCAGTCTCGCCGAAGCGCGCGGCACCGAACATCTGCGTCATCGTCTGACATAGCTGCCAGGCGGCAGCCGCCCCCGCGCGCGGCTCAACGCGCGTGCGAGCGGGAGTCGGCGAAATGGTGAGCACCCACTCTCCCCGTGATGCCTTCTCCTGCGCGATCCAGCCGTCGCCGACCAAAGAGACATCGCGGCCGTCAAACTGCCCCGCAACGCCCCCATTGGCGACAAGAACGTCACGCACGGGCACGCCCCTCGCCCACTGGTCCACGATGCCGCACACCTGACCGAAGGCCAGGCCGGTGCGCATAGGAACGGTCTCCACCTCGTCACGGGAACCCGCGGACGGCTCCGGGGACGCGACCTGGGCGGCGAGGTCCCGCAGCTGCGCGAACGTAAGGGCGGGCCGACGATTCTCCTGAGAATCGGGCGCGTACCCCTGCTCGTTCTCCTCCTCGAACCAGTCGAACTCCTCGATCTCCTCGGGGCTCTCCGAACCGTTCGGGCTCAGGGGCGTGACTGCAAGACCACCGGAAGCCAGCATGGGCACGTCGCGCAGGCGCGCGCCGCCCGCCAGCCCGGCGAGCACCCTCCCGAAGCCGAGGGGGAAGCCCGGGGGAAGAAGAACCGTCTCCCCGGTCGCGTCGCTGGCCAGCTCCACGCCGTCGGCGCTCACCGACGCGGTGAGAACACCGAGGCCGGAGACGCGCAGATCCCACTGGTAACGGATCTGCGGGCGCCACTGCGGCGGCATCATGTCCAGCCCGTCGACCAGGTCGGACATGGAACGGTCGAACTCCGCGTCGAACTGGTCCCAGCACGAGCACATGGTGCACGGCTTCGACCTGATGTCGATTTCCTGAATCTCGGGCCCGAGCGCAATCATCCACCGGTAGGGCTTGTACTCGGGTTCCTCCGACTCCAGGTTGTAGTATTCATCGTTTTCGACGAGCCTGGTATCGCCAAACGACGAGTGGATGGTCGTCCCTCGGACCGACAGACGCAGGGAACGATCAGGGGTGCGCCACCGAATGTGTGTCTCCTCCTGCTCAGACCCGCCAATGATGATCGGTTTGACCGGCTCCATCATCTGCGCGGCCTCCAAGATGAACTGGTGGCAATCCTCGCGCGTCATGTCGCGCCCTACCAGGGCGGCGACGGCGTCGCTCACTCGTTCGATGGGATCCATGCGCAAACCTCCACGTTCACTTGACAATCAGCGGAGCCCCGCCCCTCACAGCAAGCTTACCGCAGTGTCAGACGCGCGCACGCGGCGGTCTCAGCTGGTGTGGTCGGGCCCTGCCACACGGGGCGCGCGGGCGCGCGGGAGGCGGTCGCGCGGGGAGGCAGGAAGAGGGACGAGCGGGAAAGGGACGAGTGGGAAAGGGAGGAGCGGGAGTGGCGTGCTACGCCGACGCGCGGGGGTAGAAGGCCTTCATTTCCTCGAAGGTCCCGAGCCGAAGTCGCAGCCCGAGGAGGGTGTCGACGGCCAGCGCCCGCTCCCCTGCTGCGAAGAATCGGGTGTAGACGAAATGGCTGGTCGTCTGGCCCGCGAAGGGCGCTCCAACCATGGCCTTCAGCGCGCCGCTCAGCTCCCAGGCTGCGCCCGCGAGCGCCTGGTCGTCAGTCCACGTCTCCCCTTCGGCGGGCGAGACGATGATGGCCCACTCGCCGTTGTGTTCGGGCTGGTAGGCCACCCAATCGGTGCCGACGATCGCCTGTTGGTTGAGGTAGGTGCCGGGCGTCCCGCCGAGCTCGCGCGTCAGGAGATCAGAGACGGGCGCACCGCCGAGCCACTGCTGGGCGATCCATTGCAGGTGTTGGGTAGTCAGGCCGGCGCGCATGGGGCTGGCGTTGTCTCGCGTGGTACGAGGCCTGGGTTTCTCATCAGCGTCAGCCTCGGCCAGTGCAACCGCCGTACGCAGGTCGTCGAAGGTGAGGGCGGGGCGTTTGTTGTGCTCGTTGTCGGGGGCGAACTCGTCCCAGTTGTGCTGCTCCATCCACGCGATCTGTTCCAGAAGATCAGGGGTTTCGCGCCCCGTCAGGCTCGTGGGGCCGGCGGCGAATCCGCGGGATTCCAGGAAGCGGACGTCGCGCAGGGGTACTCCTCCTGCCAGGCCCGCGAGGATGCGGCCGATTCCCATTGGGAATCCCGGGGGCAGGGTGACACAGTCGCCGGTTGCGTCGGAGGAGATCTGGACCCCGTCGACGGTGGCGCGCACCGTGATGACGCCCAGGGAGGTCACGCTCATGTCCCACTGGTAGATGATCTGGGGGCGCCAGGCGGGCGGGAGCTTCACCAGATCGTGGGGCAAGGCCTGGAAGACGGGATCGAAGACCTCGTCGAAGAGATCCCAGTTGTAGCACAGGCATGCGCACTGCTTGGTCCAGATGTCCCCGGGTTCTGCGGGGCCTGTGAGGATCGTCCAGTGGAAGGGCACGTCTTGCATGAGGCCCCACTTGAAGTCGCGGAATTCCTCGTCGTCGGCGTGCTCGGCGTTGACGAAGCTCACCGACACGAGGGGTGTCTCGGGTTCGTGTCCCCCGCTGATCGCCAGGGTGCGCTCGCCGAGGCGCCAGCGCACCTCGCTGCCGCATGTGCCTCCGCCGACGATGACGGGACGAGCGGGTGCCACCAGCTTCGCGGCATCCAGGAGGAACTGGTGCGCGTCCTCGAGCGTCAGGTCGCGCCCTACCAGGGCGGCGACGGCGTCGCTCACTCGTTCGATGGGATCCATGCGCAAACCTCCACGTTCGCTTGACAATCAGCGGAGCCCCGCCCCTCACAGCAAGCTTACCGCAGTGTCAGACGCGCGCACGCGGCGGTCTCAGCTGGTGTGGTCGGGCCCTGCCACGCGGGGCGCGTGGGGGCGCGCAGGCGCCATGCCGGCCTTCTTGAGGTCGGCGCGCAGGTCACGGGGAAGCGCGAAGGTCGTCGATTCGGTTTCGGTGCGGGCCACCTCGACGGTGGGGAATCCGCGCTCCTGCAGCCATTCGATGACGTCGCGCACGAGGATTTCGGGAACGGACGCACCGGAGGTGAGCCCGACGGTGCGGGCACCTTCGAACCAGGACTCATCGAGTTCCTCCGCCTTGTCGACGCGGTACGCGGACCCCGCCCCGGCCTCGAGCGCGACCTCGACGAGGCGCACGGAGTTCGAGGAGTTGGCCGAGCCGACGACGACCATGACGTCCACCTGGGGCGCGATGAATTTCACGGCGCCCTGGCGGTTCTGGGTGGCATAGCAGATGTCGTCCGACGGCGGGTCGATGAGCTGCGGGAATCGCTGGCGCAGACGGTCCACGGTCTCGCGGGTCTCGTCGACGGAGAGCGTGGTCTGGGAGATCCACACGACGCGCGAGGGGTCGCGCACGACGACGCCATCGACCTCGTCGGGGGTGCCCACGACCTGGATGTGGTCGGGTGCCTCGCCGAAGGTGCCCTCAACCTCCTCGTGGCCCTGATGGCCCACCAGGATGATGTCGTAGTCTTCCTTCGCGAAGCGCACGGCCTCGCGGTGCACCTTGGTCACGAGCGGGCAGGTCGCGTCGATCGTGGCGAGGTGGCGGGTGGCGGCGGCCTCGTGGACGGCCGGGGAGACGCCGTGCGCGGAGAAGACGACGCGGGCGCCCTCGGGCACCTCGTCGGTCTCCTGGACGAAGATCGCGCCGCGCTTGGTCAGCGACTCGACGACGAACTTGTTGTGGACGATCTCCTTGCGCACGTAGACGGGCGCGCCGTACAGCTCGAGGGCCTTTTCGACGACGTCGACGGCGCGGTCCACGCCGGCGCAGTATCCGCGGGGGGCGGCCAGGAGGATACGGCCGTTACCTTCGCCGTGGGCCTCGGGCAGGGGGGACTCGGCGCTGGCGCGCAGGTCGACGTTTTCATTCATGCGTCAACCCTATCGCCCGGGGCGCTGACCGTGCGCGTGGGCGCGGAAATCCCACATCGGCACCTCTATTGACGAGGCCGGGGCGCGCCCGCGTTGTCGTCTGCCCACACGCGTTGGGGCAGCGGCGCAGATGGGGGCGGCGTGTGGCATCCTGTGTGAGTGACCTCGCCTTACTCTCCCTCCTCGCCCGCAGCCGGGCCCGCTTCCGGCACTGCTCCTGCGCAGCCGCCCGCCGCGAAGGCCGCCGACACGACGCGGGATAACCCGTGGCCGCTGCGCAGGCTGACGGAGAACATCAAGGTGTATGTGGACCGCATGAGCCCCCTGTGGGTGGAGGGCCAGGTCGTCGAGTACAAGGTGCGCCCGGGCGCGAGAATGCACTTTTTGACGCTGCGCGACCTGGACACGGACACGTCGATGACGGTGACCGCGTGGGCGGGCGTCATGGATTCCACGCCTCTGACGGAGGGCGCGCGCGTGGTGACGCGCGTCAAGCCCGTGTTTTGGGAGCGTTCGGGTCGCCTGAACCTTCAGGCCGCCGAGATTCACCTCCAGGGTGTGGGCGACCTGCTCGCCCAGATTGAGGCGCTGCGCGCCCGCCTGGCCGCAGAGGGCCTGTTTGCGGACGCCCGCAAGAAGCCCCTCCCCTTCCTGCCGCGCACGATCGGGCTGATCTGCGGCCGCAATGCGAAGGCGAAGGACGACGTGGTCGTCAACGCATCGGACCGGTGGCCCACCGCGCGCTTCGAGATCCGCGAGGTCGCCGTGCAGGGAGACCACTGCGTGCCCGAGGTGGGCCGCGCGCTCCTTGAGCTGGACGCCATGGAGGACGTAGACGTCATCGTCATCGCGCGCGGCGGCGGCGCGGTTGAGGACCTGCTTCCTTTCTCCGACGAGCGCCTCGTGCGCGCCGTCGCGGACGCACGCACCCCCGTCGTCTCTGCGATCGGCCACGAGGGCGATTCTCCCCTGCTGGACTTGGTCGCCGACTACCGCGCCTCGACGCCGACGGACGCGGCTCGCCGCATCGTCCCGGACCGCGCCCGCGAGGGCGACGGCGTCACGCAAGCCGTCTCCCGCATGCGTGGGGCGTTGGCCGGTCGCCTCATGGCGGAGCGCTCTCACTTGTCGCTCCTGACGTCGCGGCCGGTGCTCCAGGGGCCGGGGGCCATCGTCGACGGGCACCGCAGCGCCCTCGATCAGCGCGTGACCGCGCTGCGCACGGCGGTCGAGCGCCGCCTGGCGTCGGAGCGCCAGAGCCTGACCCGTGCACGCGCCACGCTCACCGCCCTGTCCCCGCAGGCGACGCTGGACCGCGGCTACGCGCTGCTCAAGACGCCATCGGGCCAGCTCATCACTTCCTCGGCGCAGGTCAAGAAGGGCGACCTCATTGAGGGAATCCTCGCCTCTGGCCGCATGGTCGCCCAGGTGGTGGGCGCCACCAATCCGACCCCGCCCGCCGATTCGTAACCCGGGACCTGCGCCCCAGCCTCGTCCCACCAATCACCCAAGGTAAGGAAGAACACAATGACCGCGAATGATCAGCTGCCCGATCCTCAGTCCCTCGGATACGAGGCAGCGCGCGACGAATTGGTGCGCATCGTCCAGACCCTCGAGGGCGGGCAGGCACCGCTCGAGGACACGCTGTCACTCTGGGAGCGCGGCGAGGCACTGGCGGCGCGCTGTTCCCAGATCCTGGACGGTGCGCAGGCGCGTCTTTCTGGACTCGCGACGCCCCCGACCCCCGAAGCGCGCTAGTCTACATTCTGTAGATCCGCTCACACGCAGGCGAGGAGACACCATGACGGTGCAATCTGGACCCCACATTCTCGCGATCGGCGAGGCGCTCATCGACGTCGTCATCACGTACGAGCAGCCTGACTTCCCCGTTGAGGTCCCAGGTGGCTCTCCCGCGAACGTCGCCCTGACGCTGGGTCGCCTCGGCCGCCCGGTGGCGCTGGCGACCTGGATCGGTCTGGACGAGCGCGGCCGCCTCATCGACTTCCACATGTACGATTCCGGCGTGCATGTCACCGGGGCCTCGCGCGGTGCCTCGCACACGTCGACGGCGCTGGCACGCCTGGACGAGTCGGGGGCTGCCTCCTACACCTTCGACCTGGAGTGGGCGCCGGCTCCACCAATCACCGTTCCGCCTACCGCTCAGATCATCGAGGCGGGCTCGATTTCGGCGATCATCGAGCCGGGCGCCTCCGCCGTTCTTGACGCGCTGGCCAGCGGCCGCGAGCACGCGCTCGTGTGCTTCGACCCGAACGCGCGCCCCTCGATCATGGGCGAACCCGAGGCGGCCCTCGCCTCCCTCGAGCGTTTCATCGCGCTGGCGGACGTCGTCAAGGTGTCGGATGAGGACATCGAGTGGCTGACGGGCGGTGCCCCCATCGACGAGGTCGTGGATCGTTGGCTCGGCATGGGGCCCTCGCTCGTGGTCGTCACGCGAGGCAAGCACGGGAGCGACATCGCCACGGCCTCGGGCCTGCGTGTCACGAAGACCCCGGGCAACGTCGAGGTCGTCGACACTGTTGGCGCGGGCGACTCGTTCATGGGCGGCATCATCGACGCCATGTGGGGCATGGGCCTGCGCGGCGCCGACGCGCGCGAGGCTCTGCGTTCCCTGTCCGAGGAGCAGGTCCGCGCCATCATCGACCGCGCCAGCGCCGTCTCCGACGTGACCGTGTCACGCAAGGGCGCGAACCCGCCCTGGGCGCACGAACTGTCCTGAGGCGACTCCCCCCACCAACGCGAGCGAGGCCGGTCCCCACAGCGGGGTCCGGCCTCGTTCAGTGTGTGCGTGCGCGCGATGTGGCGCGGGCCTACTTGCCCATGCGGCGCTCGCGCTGGGCATAGGAGCGCAGGGCGCGCAGGAAATCCACGCGACGGAAGTCGGGCCAGTAGACCTCACAGAAGTAGTACTCGGAGTGCACGGACTGCCACAGCATGAAACCGGACAGGCGCTGCTCCCCCGAGGTTCGGATGACGAGGTCGGGGTCGGGCTGGTCCTTCGTGTACACGTGGGCGGTGATGTCAGCGTCCGTGAAGGAGTCGGCGAGCTCGTCGAGGGTGCGGCCCTGGGCGGAGGCCTCGCGCATCATGGCGCGGACGGCCTCGGTGATCTCGTGTCGGCCGCCGTAGCCCACCGCGATATTGACGGTCATCCCCTGCACGTCCGCGGTGCGCGCGACGGAAGAACGCAGGTCCTCGCCCACCTTCTCGGGCAGCAGGGACAGATCACCGACGACCGCCAGCTTCCAGCGCCCCTGGTCGGCCAGGAGGGACACGGCCTCGCAGATGATGCGCAGCAGCTCACCCAGCTCACCCGCGTCGCGCGAGAGATTGTCGGTGGACAGCAGCCACAGCGTCACGATGGAGACGCCCGCGTCCTCGGACCACTGGAGGAACTCGGCGATCTTGCCGGCTCCCGCGCGGTGCCCCTGCGAGGCGGTCGCGCCCAGCGACTTGGCCCAGCGGCGGTTCCCGTCGAGGATGACTCCCACGTGCTTGGGTACTGCCGCGTCGGACAGCTCGGCTTTGAGGCGACGCTCATACATGTCGTAGAGCATGTTCCACTGGCCCATGTCGTCTCTCCTTAGTGTCGGCGCGGCGCGCGGCGTACGCTTATGGGATTAAGGGTATCGCGCCGCTGGCCACAGGGAAACAGAAATGCTCTCGCAGTGCGAGAACAAACCCGCCACGTCAACTTACGGCGTAGTAACCTACGGTGGCGTAAGGAATTGATGAGGTGAAGAGATGAAGATCGCATCGCTCACGCCCAAGCAGTGGGCGTCCGGACAACTCGTCCACATCAAGCCGAAGTTGCGCGGGTGGCTCCACCTGGGCGCGGCCCCCCTATCCCTGGCAGCCTCCATCGTCCTGGTGTGCCTGGCCCCCACGACCCCGACCAAGATCGGATCGGCCGTCTACCTGGCCTGTTCCCTCATCCTCTTTGGTGTCTCCGCCACCTACCACCGCTTCTACTGGGCGCCCCGCTGGGAGACCGCGTGGAGGCGCATGGACCACTCCAATATCTTCCTGCTGATCGCCGGCACCTACACGCCGCTCACCATCGCCCTCCTGAACCGTTCCGATGCCACTATCCTCCTGTCCGTTGTCTGGGCAGGGGCGAGCGCTGGCATCTTGCTCAGCCTGTTCTGGCCCACCGCGCCGCGCTGGCTCTCCACCCTCGTCTACGTCGCGCTCGGATGGGTGGCCGTCTGGTACCTGCCTCAGCTATGGGCCGGGGGCGGACCCGCCGTCGTCTGGCTCATCGTCGCTGGCGGCCTCCTCTACACGGTGGGCGCTCTCGTCTACGGCCTGAAGAAGCCCGACCCCTCCCCCACCTGGTTCGGGTTCCACGAGATCTTCCACGCTTTTACCGTCGCCGCGTGGGCCTGCCACTGCGTCGCCGTCTACCTGGCGGTCCTGGGCGGCTGACGCGCCACCGACAGCGCTGAATACGTCGAGACGCGCAATGTTGCTACACTCGACACCGTGCGCGCCGACACCCCCGTGTCGGCGCTCAGTGGACTGACACACGTCAATGGAGGAACCATGGCCGACACTCAGTGGCTCACGCAGGCCCAGTACGACCTGCTCGCAAACGAGCTCAAGGAACGCGTCGAGGTCAAGCGCGTCGAAATTGCCCGACTCATCGACGCCGCCCGCCAGGAGGGCGACCTGCGCGAGAACGGCGGCTACCACGCCGCCCGCAACGAGCAGTCGATGAACGAGACGCGCATCCAGGCCCTCCAGGACATGCTCGAACACGCCGAGGTCGGCGAGACCCCCGCCGACGACGGCATCGTCGAGCCCGGCATGGTCGTCACCGCCCTGGTGGCCGGCCGCGAGCAGACCTTCCTCCTGGGTTCGCGCGACGCCGGCGGCGACCTGGGCATCCAGGTCTTCTCCGCGCAGGCCCCTCTCGGTGCGGCCGTCATCGGCCACAAGGCCGGCGACAAGCTCTCCTTCGAAGCCCCCACCGGCCGCATGATCGACGTCGAAATCATCGAAGCCAAGCCCTTCGAAGGCTGACGCGCTCCCGGCGAGACAGGACGCTGCCTCGCCCACTCACGCAACAGGCGGGTCCCACCCTAGGGTGGGACCCGCCTGCGTCATACGTGCGTGTTCACGCGTCCACGTGCGGCGTCGGGGGTTCCCCCGACGTCTCCTTCTCGCCCGCGGCCGAATCGCTCGAGGAGGCGGCCTTACCCGACTCCACCCGCACCTTCACCACGGGCTCAGACTCAGCCACGGCCTCGTCCATATCGAGCCTGGAGTGGTAGGGGCGCGTGTCCACCTTACCCGCGTACGTCGCGGCGATCTGCTCCTCAAGCATTCCGGGAGGCCCGCCCGGTCGGTCCTGGGCCGTAGCCAATTCGGGCATCGGGTCGTAGCCGTGCAGGTACATGACGGTCGCGTTGATGAAGGCCGCGATCGGCACAGAGAAGACCGCGCCCGCAATGCCCGCAATCGCCGAACCTGTGGTGATCACGAGCATGACAGCAACCGGATGCAACGATACTGCGTTCGACATCATGAAAGGCTGGAGGATGTTCGACTCGACCTGCTGAACCACCAGGATGATGATCAGCATGATGATCGCCTTGGACAGGCCGCCATTCACAGCGGCCACCAAGACCGCGATCACGCCCGACGTCAGCGCACCCAGAATCGGCACGAACGCCGCGAAGAACGTAATGACACCGATCGGAATGGCCAGGGGAACGCCCAGGAAGAACGCGCCCAGCGCGATGCCGGTGGCGTCAATCGCCGCAACCTGAATCTGTGTGCGCACGTAGGAACCGAAGGTCGCCCAGCCGCGGATCGCGCTTTCGTGGACGGGCACTCGCGCGGGCGCGGGCAGCAGGCGCACGCACCACAGCCAGATGGAGCGGCCTTCCTTGAGGAAGAAGAAGAGGCAGAAGAGCATCGTCAGGCCCGACGTGGCCAACGTGCCCACCGACGAGGTGATATTGATGGCACCGGTCGCCAGCGTCTCCTTGTTGGTGTCGAGCCAGGTGACGAGTTCGGTGCGCAGCGCCTCAAGCATGTTATTCAAAACGGCCGTGTCGAGCTTGAGTGGACCGTTCGTGAGGTAGTCGTTGTGTGCCAACGCGTTGAGCAAGGCGGCGAAGCCTTGCACGGCCTGAGTCGCCAGCTGCGGCACCTGCTGGATGAGCTCGGCGGCGGCCTGGCTCAGCGCGCCGGCGACGACCGCGAAGAAAATGAGCAGGCCGACGGTCGCAGCCAGGGACGAGGGCAGGTGCAGTTTCCGACGCATCCACGACACGAGCGGCTCCAGCAGAACCGCGAGGGTCAGCGCGATCGCGACCGGCATGATGACGAGCGTCAGGTGCGCTCCGACCCACATGCAGGCGGCGACCAGGCCGATGATGACGAGCGTGCGCCACGACAGAGCCGCTGCCACTCGCAAGCTGCGCGGAACCAGCGCGGAGGCGTCAACTTCGTCGCTGCGCTCTTCACGCACGGACAGGACGACGGGAGCGGGGGCCGAAGCATGCACGGGGGGCGTCGCGCGGGCGGAGTTCTTCGCGGGTATTACCGCGCTCACCCTCCCCATCAGGTCGGACAGGTTCCACCGAGGTCGTTTGGGTGTTGTGGCCACTGGCTCTCCTTTTCTCACTGCCCCAGCCTACCCGTCCCCGCATCTATTTCCAGAACTCACGCGCTCAATAGGCGCAAGCGAGGCGCAGGTGGTGAAATGGCATACATGAATGAGCTTTTTCGTGTGGCGCGCACGGGGGTGTCCCCGTCGGTGCACGCCGTGTTGGGGTCATCGATGAGCGACGAGGCCGGGGCTGGCCAGGAGGTTATCTTCCTGGCGGCTGGGTGCTTTTGGGGCGTGGAGAAGGCGATGTGGAACGCTCCCGGCGTCGTGACGACGGCGACCGGCTACATGGGCGGGCACACCGCTCATCCGACGTACCGTCAGGTCTGTTCTCATGCGACCGGCCACGCCGAGGTCGTGCGTGTCCTCTTCGATACGTCACTGACGAGCGCGGCAGACTTGATTCGGTTGTTCTTCGAGATTCACGACCCCACGCAGGTAGGCGGCCAGGGTAACGACATCGGCGACCAGTATCGTTCCGAAATCTGGACGACGACGCAGCGCCAGCTACAGGACGCGACCGCTTTGCGCGCAGCCTACCAGGAGGTGTTGAGCGCGCGAGGATTCGGCCCGATCCAGACGGTGATCTCTCCGGCCCCCTCCCCCGAGTCGAACGCTCGATTCTGGCAGGCCGAGGACTACCACCAGCAGTATCTGTTCAAGAACCCCGGCGGCTATGAGTGCCACGCGCGCACGGGCGTGGCATGCCCGGCGCTTCCCCAGGAGTAGACGGGGCGCAGCACACGCACGCGGGGGCCGACACGATGGTGTCGGCCCCCGCGTGCAGGACGATCAGTTCACGCCGAGGATGTCGGTGACGAACACGAGGGTCGCGCCGCCGGGGATACCGGCCTGCGGAACACCGCGAGCGCCGTAGCCGAGCTCGGCGGGAATGGAGAGCAGCACGCGGTCGCCCACGCGCTTACCGACCAGGCCCTCGTCCCAACCGGGGATGACCATGCCGACGCCGATCTGGAAGGACAGGGCGCCGCCGCGATCGAAGGAGTTGTCGAAGTCGGTGGCGGAGCCGAAGACGGCACCGTAGTAGTGGCAGGTGATCGTGTCGCCGGCCTCAACCTCCTGGCCGTCGCCGGCGCGCAGGACCTCGACGACGAGCTCGTCAGAGGGGGTGCCGTCGAAGGCGAGGGCGGGCTTGCGGCCGAATTCGCCCGTGACAGAGATGTTTTCCATGGTGTCTTTCCTTAAGGGGGTGTCGGTGATGCGGTGCGGCGCGTCAGTCGCGGCGCATGAAGTAGGACAGGATCTTGAGGATCTCGAGGTAGATCCAGATGACGTCCGTCATGATCGCGAAGGTGCACAGCCACGAGTACTTCACGGGCACGCCGGCGTTGACGCCAACCTTGACGGCGTCGAAGTCGCGCACGAGGCACAGGACACCGATGAACACGGCGAGCAGGCCAATGATGACGCCCAGCGGGATGCCGAACACGGGGGTGTTACGCACGGCCGTCATGTCGACCAGGCCGGTGCCCGACAGGAGAATGCTCAGCGAGTAGTAGATGAAGAACGCGAAGGAGCCGATGCCCGCGACTCGGGTGAGCGTGTTCGAGTTACGTACGAAACCGAAGCTGAACGCACCCAGCGTCACACCGATGACGACGAGGGTTGCCAGGACAGCGGTGACGACAATGCCCGGGTAGAGCGTCTCGAAAGCGAAGGACAACGCACCCAGCACGAAGCCCTCAATCGCCGAGTAGGCGATGATCGCGGCCGGGCGCACCTTCTGCGAGAAGCGAATCCACAGGCCCAGGCCAAGGGTCACGAAGCAGCTAACCAAGGCCATGAGCATCGCCAGAGCAGGAACGACAATCCCCGCCATCCAGCCGACGACCGCACCGCCGAAAACCAGGCCGAAGCACATGAGGGACTTAACCACGACGTCGTCGTAGGTCATGCGCCCACGATCCACCGCGTCGGCGGCGGGCCCGTTCATCATCGCCTCGTAGGAGGCCATCGGGTCACCGTAGGCGCCCTGCTGGCCGTACGCCTGCTCCTGGGGCATGCCGTAGGTCGGCTGAGCGGAGTAGGGGGCCGCCTGCGGCGGCGTCGCGTACGGGTGAGTCTGTCCCGCGTAGGGGTTGGGTGCCTGCTGCGAAGCGGGCTGGTAGCCGGGCATCGTGGGATAGCCGGCGGGCGTCGACGACTGGGTCGACCAGTCCTTGACGATCTTGTTCATCACCGGATTGGCCATATTTCCTCCTTCATCAGTGATGCAATGCCTCTAGTGTCGCACGGCGTCAGGCGCCGTGGGCAACATTTCATTATGCGCGCAACGAACGCATCCTTCCACGAGGCGTGCGGGCGCTACGAGCCACGGCCTCGTCAACAAAGCGTACGAACAGTACCCCCGGTGGGACTCGAACCCACAACACACCGATTTTAAGTCGGTTGCCTCTGCCAATTGGGCCACGGGGGCGAAGCGCATTACCAGCCTACGGGAGGCCGAGGCGCGCATCAAGCCTGGTCGATCATCGACATCGCGATGCCGTCGAGGATGTCGTGCTCGGAGGTGATGACCTCGTCGATGGGGTGACCGGCCGCCCGCGCACGCTCAAGCACGCGGGTGACGATGCGACTCCAGATGAGCGCACCGGCGGCAATGACGTCCTCGCGCCCCTCGGGCATGAAGCCCAGCGAGGCCTTCACGGAAGTCGGCTGATCCACCATGAAGCGAACGGCCGCGTCGATCTCGGGGGCGCTCAGGCGGGCGCCGTGGATGCGTTCGGGCTGGTAGGAGGTCAGGCCCAGGGCCTGCGCGGTCAGCGTCGTCACCGTGCCGGCGACACCCACGAGGGAGCGCACGCGCGCCAGGTCCACGGACTTTTCCGCGATGTCCAGCTGCTCATCGATCCACGCGATCGCGCGTTCCTGGTCGGCCGCGGGCACGCCACCGGCCGGATCCACGTGCGTGAAGAACTTTTCCGTGACGCGCACCGCGCCCATGTCGATCGAAATCGCCTGCTTGACGCTCGTCGAGCCCAGGACCAGCTCGGTTGAGCCGCCGCCGATGTCGACGACCAGCATCGGGCCGGGCAACGACTCGCCCAGCCCGCCCACGGCGCCGCGGAAGGACAGCGACGCCTCCTGCGTGCCCACGACAACCTCGGGCTCGACGCCGATGACGGCCTTGATCTGGCGGACGAACTCAGCGCTGTTGGACGCGTCTCGCGTCGCCGAGGTCGCCACAAAACGAATGCTCGTCGCACCAAGCTTTTCGATCATCCGCTGGTACTCGACGGTGGCCTCCACCGCGCGCGAAATCGCGGCGGGATCGAGGTACCCGCGCGCATCCACGCCCTGTCCCAGGCGCACGATGCGCATCTGGCGGGTCAGGTCGGCCAGGTGAGGCCGGCCATCCTCACCGATATGTCCATCGGCGACGAGTAGTCGGATCGAGTTGGTTCCACAGTCAATGGCAGCTACGCGGGTCATCGCTTCGTTTCTCGTGTGTCGTCCCGGACGAGGCCGGGGCTAGCGTGTGGGAATGGTTCAGCAGGAGCAGCGCTCGGTTGAGAACAGGCCGCGCTCGGCCAGCATCGCGAGCGCGCGGTCACCGATCGGGTTCACGCCCGGGCCCGCGGCCAAGGCGTGGCCGACGAGGGCGTGCAGGCACTTGACGCGCGTGGGCATTCCGCCGGCGCTGACGCCGGAAATCTCGGGGACGTCGCCCAGGCTCAGGCGTGCGTCGATGTAGGCCTGGTGGGCACGCGCGTAGGCGGCGCGCAGCTCCTCATCCTCGGCGAGTTGGGCGTTGAGGGTCTCCATGACGTGCTCGGCCTCCAGCGTCGAGGCCCCCTTGACCGCGGCGGGGTGCGTCAGGTAGTAGGTCGTGGGGAACGGAGTACCATCGGGCAGACGCGGCGCAGTGGCGACGACCGTGGGGCGCCCGCACACGCAGCGCGCGGCGATACCGACGACGCCACGGGGGATGCGCCCCAGTTGGGAGCGCAGGACCTCCAGATCCTCTTCGGTAGCGTCCGTAGTGTTAACGAGGCTCATTCTCCGCTTTCTTGGCCGGTGGTGTTTGCCTGGCCGGACTGGCTCGTCTCGGCCGATGGGATGGGGTTCGAGGTGGGCGGCTGGTCCGCCTTCCCCACAAGGATAGCGACCTGTTGCACCCAGGGCCGCGCGGGCCCGGTCGGCGCTGCGGCCGCGGCCATCGCGGAGTCCTGGTATTGCGGCCCGGGATCGACGACCGTGTATTGAGTCTCACCGGGGCGCACGTATCCGAGGCGTTCGCGCGCCTGGGTGGAGATGTAGTCCGGGTCGCTCCACAGGTCCAGCTGGCGCTGCATGTCAGCGTTCTTCTTCTGCTGTTCGGCCACCTGTGCCTTGATCTGAGCCAGTTCGCGCTCCTGCTGCCACCATTGGTAGAGGCTGGGCACCAGCATGACGGACAAGATCGCGGCGACGACCATGACGACGACGAGGCGCGTGGAGACGTCCAGGCCGCCGATCGACAGGACGGGGGCGTTCTCGCGCGGCGTGCGCTTCGAATCGCGTCTCCTGGCGCGCCGGTCGCGGCGCACCCTGTCCGAGGACTTCTCCCCCGTCGTGCGCGCCGCCTTCTTCCGGTCCGCCTTGCCGGCCTTGTCCTTCTTGCGCGCCGAGGCCTCGTCCTCCTTCGCCGCCTGTGCCGCGGCCCTGCGCTGGCGAGACTTTTCCGCGTTGATCTCACGCGTCGTCCGCGCTCCCTCCGAGGCGGAGGAGCGGCGACGCGGGGAGGGGCGGGAGGAGGGACGACGACTAGCCATTCTTCTATCGTGCCCTATGAACGCGAATTTGGCTCACCCCACGCCGTGAAAAAACTCCGCGCGGACCCTTGCGGGCCCGCGCGGAGCTATGCGGCTAGTTGCCTAGACTCACTTGAAGCGAGGGAAGGCGGAGCGGCCGGCGTACACGGCGGCCTCGCCCAGCTGCTCCTCGATGCGCAGCAGCTGGTTGTACTTGGCGACGCGCTCGGAGCGAGCGGGAGCACCGGTCTTGATCTGGCCGGAGTTGGTGGCGACGGCCAGGTCGGCGATGGTGGTGTCCTCGGTCTCGCCGGAGCGGTGCGAGGTCATCGAACGGTAGCCGTTGCGGTGCGCTTCCTCGACGGCGTCGAGGGTCTCGGTCAGCGAACCGATCTGGTTCACCTTGACGAGCAGCGCGTTCGCGGCGCCCAGCTCGATGCCCTTCTTCAGGCGGGCGGGGTTGGTGACGAACAGGTCGTCACCAACCAGCTGGACGCGGCCACCGATCTCGGAGGTCAGGGCCTTCCAGGCGTCCCACTGGTCCTCATCCAGCGGATCCTCGATGGAAACCAGCGGGTAGTTCGAGATGAGCTTCTCGTAGTACTCCACCATGTACTCGGTCGAGCGGCCTTCGCCCTCGAACTGGTACAGGCCGTCCTTGAAGAACTCGGAGGAGGCGACGTCCAGGGCCAGGGCAACGTCCTCGCCCGGCTTGAAGCCGGCCTTCTCGATCGCGGAGACGATCAGGTCGAGGGCCTCAGCGTTGGAGTCCAGGTTGGGGGCGAAGCCGCCCTCGTCGCCCAGACCGGTGGACAGACCGCGGTCCTTCACGACGCCCTTGAGCGTGTGGTAGACCTCGGCGCCCCAGCGCAGGGCCTCACGGAAGGAGGGAGCGCCGAGGGGGGCGATCATGAACTCCTGGATGTCAACGTTGGAGTCCGCGTGGGAGCCACCGTTGAGGATGTTCATCATGGGAACGGGCAGGACGTGAGCGTTGGGGCCGCCCAGGTACTTGTACAGGGGCAGGTCCGCGTACTTCGCGGCGGCCTTGGCGACGGCGAGGGAGACGCCGAGGATGGCGTTCGCGCCGAGCTTGCCCTTGTTGGGGGTGCCGTCCAGGTCAATCATGGCCTGGTCGATGTAGCGCTGATCGTCGGCTTCCTCGCCGATGAGCTCGGGGGCGATCTGCTCGACGACGGCGTCAACGGCGTCCTGGACACCCTTGCCGAGGTAGCGGTCCTTGTCGCCGTCGCGACGCTCGACGGCCTCGAACGCGCCGGTGGACGCGCCGGAGGGAACGGACGCGCGCGCAGCGGTGCCGTCCTCGAGGACGACCTCGACCTCGACGGTCGGGTTACCGCGCGAGTCGAGGATCTCGCGTGCACCAATGCCTTCAATAACTGCCACGTCATTCTCCAATCGATGTTGTTGCGTGGAAGCGGTCAGTACAACGGTAATACGGACCGCCATGTGTGGTCACCCCCGATGAGGCGACGTCTTATGTTTTGGAGCGAAACGCTCCTGTGTGCGACGCCGGACAAGCGACATTAGTCCCCCGCCCGGTGTGAGCGAATACTCACACAAGCGTCACTGCGTCCTGGTTCCCGTCTGGCCCCCACCCATCAGCGCAGACGGATCAGGGTCCTGCGGGCCGGCAACCGCGTCTCCGAACAGGGGCGGCTGCCCATTGACGGAAGAGACCGGGAAGCGCGGGTTGAGCGTCATGCCGCTGGCCGCACTGGCCTCGTTCATCGCACTGTTGATCGCGTTGGCCGCAGCGGGGTTCATCTGCATCTGCCCGCGCAGCTGCGCTTCGAGGATGAGCGCCGTCAGCGCGTCGCGCGTCGTGGGCGTGAGTTCGAGGGGAGCAGCGTTGTGGGCGGCAGCCGCGTCCTGATTGAGCATATTGATCATCTCGTCGGTCACGGTGATCCCGGCAACGGCGGCGCCAGCCGCGTAGGCGTCCTGGTTCATGAGCTTGGCGCGAATCTCGCCGTCGGAGTAGTTCTGCTGTCCGCCCGCCAGAACGTTGATCTGGCTGGCGGCTTCGTGAATATCCGCGTTGGAGTACGTAGCCCCCGACGACGTGACGATGGCGGCACCCGGGTGGGCCGAGCAGGCCCCCATTCCCAGTCCTGCGGCCACGACCAGGGCGGCGGTGGCGAGCTGACGTGTGTAGCGCACGTGCGTTCCTTCCTCAGATGTCTTGCAACGCAATAGGACCAGTGTATTCCACCACAGGTACTACTCGCCAAAAGGTACGAGAATCTTGGTCACTAGCGTCTCCACCCACTCCAACAGAGGCCCGTCCGTCAGCGGGGATCCGCCGATGCGCGTGGTGAGGGGCAGGGGCACGAGGACCTGGCGCACGGCCGTCTTGATGACCGTTCCCGGGTGCAGGCGCTTGAGGCGCATCACCTGGGAGTCGCGCAGCTCCACGGGGCTGACGCGCAGGTACTTGCCCTGAGTAACGACCTCTGCGATGCCGACGCGGCGCACGATCTCGCGCAAGCGGGCGACGGCGAAGAGCAGGTCGACCTGGGGCGGGATGGGGCCGTAGCGGTCGACCAGTTCCTCGCGCACGTCGGCTTCCTGCTCGGGGGTGGAGGTGGCCGCGATCTTGGCGTAGACCTCCAGGCGCAGGCGTTCGCCACGCACGTAGCCCTCGGGGATGTGGGCGTCGACCTGGAGGTCCATGCGCACGTCGGTCTTCTCGGTCGGGGCGTCGCCTCGGTAGGCGGCGACCGCGTCGGAGACCATGCGCACGTACAGGTCGAATCCGACGCCTTCAACGTGCCCGGACTGGGCGCCTCCCAGGAGGTTGCCGGCGCCTCGGATCTCGAGGTCGCGCTGGGCGACGGCCAGGCCAGCCCCCAGCTCCGTGTTGGCGGCGATGGTCTTGAGGCGCTCGTGCGCGGTCTCTGTCAGCGCCTTGTCGCCGGGGTAGAAGAAGTACGCGTAGGCTCGTTCGCGGCCTCGCCCGACACGTCCGCGCAGCTGGTGGAGCTGGGACAGGCCGAAGGTGTCGGCACGGTCCACGATGAGCGTGTTCGCGTTGGAGATGTCCAGGCCGGTCTCGACGATCGTCGTACAGACCAGGACGTCGAACTCGTGGTTCCAGAAGTCCTGGATGACGGCCTCGAGCTGGTGTTCGTTCATCTTGCCGTGGGCGGTGCGCACGCGCGCCTCGGGCACCAGCTCGGAGATGTGGGCGGCGACCGAGGAGATCGAATCGACGCGGTTGTGCACGTAGAAGACCTGGCCGTCGCGCAGGAGCTCGCGCCGGATTGCGGCGCTGACCTGGGCGTCCGTGTAGGCGCCGACGAAGGTGAGGACGGGCTGGCGTTCCTCGGGCGGCGTCTGGAGGATCGACATTTCGCGGATGCCGGAGATCGCCATCTCGAGGGTGCGCGGGATGGGGGTGGCCGACATGGACAGGACGTCGACGTCGGTGCGCAGTGCCTTGAGGGTTTCCTTGTGTTCGACGCCGAAGCGTTGCTCCTCGTCGATGATGACGAGGCCGAGCTTCTTGAAGGAGACGGTGCCGGTCAGCAAAGCGTGGGTGCCGATGACCAGGTCAACCTCGCCCGAGGCCAGCCCGGCCTTGACCTCCTCGGTTTCCTTGGGGGTCGAGAAGCGCGAGAGCGTGCCGATGCGCACGGGGAAGCCCGCGTAGCGCTCGGCGAAGGTCTCGGCGTGCTGGGTGACCAGCAGGGTCGTGGGCACGAGGACGGCGGCCTGGTAGCCGTCCTGGATGGCCTTGAAGGCGGCGCGCACGGCGATTTCGGTCTTGCCGTAGCCGACGTCGCCCGTGAGCAGGCGGTCCATGGGGACGGGTTTTTCCATGTCGGCCTTGACCTCGTCGATGGTGACGAGCTGGTCGGGTGTCTCGACGTAGGGGAAGGCGTCCTCGAGTTCGCGCTGCCAGGGGGTGTCGGGACCGAAGGCGTGGCCTTTGGTCTGCTGGCGCACGGCGTACAGGCGGATGAGTTCCTTGGCGACCTCGTTGACGGCCTTCTTGGCGCGCGCCTTGGTCTTGGCCCAGTCGGCGCCGCCCATCTTGGTCAGGGAGGGCTCGTCGGAGCCGGTGTACTTGGAAATCTGGTCGAGGGCGTCGGTGGGCACGAAGAGCCGGTCGGCGGGCTGTCCGCGCTTGGAGGGGGCGTATTCGATGACTAGGTAGTCGCGCGTGGAGGCCGCGTCCCCGCGCCCGATGGAACGCGAGACGAGCTCAATGAAGCGTCCGATGCCGTGCTGATCGTGGACGATGTAGTCCCCGGGGTGCAGGGTCAGGGGGTCGACGCCCTTGCGCCTGCGCGAGGGCATGCGCCGCATGTCGCGCGTGGAGGCGCCCACGCGCCCGGTCAGGTCGCCCTCGGTGAGCACGGCGAGCTTGAGGTGGGGCGCGACGAATCCGACGCCGGCCTGCGCGGTCGTAATGGTCACGAGGCCTGCGTCGGGCCGCTCCTCGACGCTGTCCGCGAGCGCGGCCGGGCACGAGGCGTCGGTGAGGATGGAACGGATACGGCGTCCCGGGCCGGGGCCTTCGGTGGTGACGACGATGCGCCAGCCCTGGCGCGCCAGGTCGGTCAGGTCGGCGCAGGCGCGGGCGAAGTCGCCGCGGTAGGGGTGCACGTCGCGCGCTCCCACGCGCATGAGGGTGGGTGAGACGACGACGGGTGCGGGGCCTGACTGACCCGCGGACCCGGCCTCGGCCTCGTCGATGGCGGAGGCGAGGTCGGCGGGCGGCAGGTCGGTGAGCTCCCACCAGGGGCGAGTCCCGCTCCCCCACAGGTCGGCCAGGTCCAGGAACGAGGCCTTGGAGGCCTCGAGGGGGGTGTCGGCTCCCCCGGCGGCGGCGCTCCACGCGGCGGCGAGGAACTCCTCGGTCGTGGCCACGAGGTCGGCGGCGCGGGCGCGGATGCGTTCGGGGTCGGAGGCGAGGATCGGCGACCCGGCGGGCAGCAGGTCGAGGAGGGACTGCATGCCGCTCACCAGAATCGGGGCGAGGGATTCGATGCCGGGGGCGGCGATTCCTTCAGCGGCGAGGGTCAGCATCTCGGCAGCACCGGGCAGGCGGTCGGCGGCCTCGCGGGCGCGGGCGCGCACGGCCTGGGTGAGCAGGAGTTCGCGGCAGGGAACGGCCCACAGGCCGTCGGCTGCCTCGCCGAGGGTCCGCTGGTCGGAGACGGAGAAGGCGCGGATATCGTCGACTTCGTCGCCCCACAGCTCCACGCGCAGGGGGTGGGGTTCCTGGGGCGGGAAGACGTCGAGGATGCCGCCGCGCACGCTCATCTGGCCGCGGCCTTCGACCATGTCGACGCGCTCGTAGCCGAGCTCGGCCAGGCGATTCGTGGTCTCGGTGAGGTCCAGGATGTCACCGGTGCGCACGCGCACGGGCTCGAGGTCGGCCAGGCCGGAGATGATCGGCTGGAGGAAGGCGCGGATCGGCACGACGAGCACCGAGATCGGTCCCGCGCTCTCGTCCCCGGCGATGGGGTGGACGAGGCGGCGCAGGACGGCGATACGCCTGGCCATCGTGTCGACCTGGGGAGAGAGGCGCTCGTGGGGCAGGGTCTCCCACGCGGGGAGCATCGCCACGCCCGGGATCCACGAGGCCAGGGCATTCGTCAGCGTCTCAGCGTCGCGCCCGGTGGCCGTGAGGACCACGAGGGGCGTGGCCGCGCGCGTGGCGACGGCCGCGAGCAGGGGCGGGCGGATGCCGACGGGAGCGACGATCGTGCCCGAACGGCCGACCTCGAGGGAGTCGGTCGCCGTCTCGATCGCGGGATCGGAGGTGATGTCCGGGAGGAGTCCGGTGAGAAGCACGCGCTGCCTTTCGCGGTGAGGGTGGCGCGGCGCCCGGTCGGGCGCGCGGCCCGATCAGGCCCCTGTGTGCAGGGCCATCTGGGTGGGGGCAAAACCCTTGGTAACGATGTCTTCGACCACGTCGGCGGCCTGCTCGAAGGTCACGTCCCAGTCGGGTCGTTCCTTGGCGGGCACGGGGGCCAGCACGTAGTCGGCGGGATCCATGCGCCCCGGCGGACGTCCCACGCCGATGCGCAGGCGCGCATAGTCGCGCGTGTGCAGGTGCTGGGTCAGCGACTTCAGGCCGTTGTGGCCGCCCTCTCCCCCGCCGATCTTCATGCGCAGCGTGTGGGCGGGCAGGTCCATGTCATCGTGAATGACGAGGATGCGGGCCGGGGGAATCTTCAGGAAGGAGGCCAGCGCGCTGATCGGGCCGCCGGAGGTGTTCATGTAGGAATCCGAGCGCGCGAGGATCACGCGGGGGCCGGGCACGCCGCCCGGGCCGATCCCGAGGCGAACGTCAGCGGTGTGCGTGCGCGAGCGGTGCGAGGTCAGGGTCGCACCGCCGCGCGAGGCGAGCACGTCGAGGGTCAAGTACCCGACGTTGTGTCGGGTGGAGGCATACTGCGCGCCGGGGTTACCTAACCCGACGACGAGCCACGGTCCGTCAGTCGTCATACTCCGATTGTGCCACCCGCGCCGAGAGCATGTCCCACTGGGGGGCGTCCTCGACGACGGGGGCTGCCTCACGTCGAGACGTCGCCCAGGCCTCGGCGAAAAGCTGGGCCCACTTGGCGTAGGCCGCCGAGTTGGGGTGGAAGAAGTCCGCCGCGTGGTAGGCGAAGGTGTAGGTCGGCAGGGAGTACTCCTGCGTGAGGGAGCGCAGGTCGACCAGGTGCGCGTCGGAGTCCTCGACGGCGGCGCGGATGCGGTCCGACATATCCTGCGCGCGGCTTTCCTGCGGCATGATGCCGAAAGACGGGATGGTGGAAACCAGGGCATCAGCAGGCAGAGAGGCGAGAACGCGGCGCAGGCGCTCCTCGAACTGTCCGGGGGCCATATCTTCGGCCATGACGTCGTTGCCGCCGATCGTCAGGGTCACTAGGTCGGGGCGGTAGGGACCCTCCAGCAGGCCCAGGCCGCGCATCTGGGGGATCTGGGTCAGTTCGACGGATTCGATGGTGGCGCCCGACAGGGAGAGGTTGAGCATCAGGACCTCGCGGTCCAGCTGCTCGTTAATGGCGGAGGCCAGGCGCGCCGGGTAGGACTCGGTGACGCGCGAGGCGCCCATGCCCTGCACGGAAGAGTCGCCCAGCGACACGATCAGGTAGGGGCGCTCGCCCTCGGGGTGTTCGTCAAGCTGACGCAGGCGCTCCAGCGTGGCCAGGTTGTGGTTCTCCCAGGAGCGGCGGTAGTCACCGCGCTGGGAATCGAGGCGCAGCAGGCGTCCGATCGCCACGCCGCCGCCGAAGAGACTCGCGCCGCCAGCCGCCGCGCCAGCCACCTGCCATGCTCGTTTGCCGATCCCCATGTTGCGTCCTTCCCGCGTTTTCGTTGCTTCCTCAAGTGTAACGAGGCCGGGGCCGGTGCTTCAAATGCTGAAGCACCGGCCCCTCGGGTCGTGTCGGGTGCTTTTAGCCCAGTCGCCCGGCTGGCGCACCCGGCAGGGCTCGGATGAAGTGAGGAGTCTCCCAGCCGCGCATCTCATAGGCGCGCGCGACCGCCTGAGCGATGTCCAGGACCGCGTCCGCACTGACAAGCGCGATCGCGCTGCCACCAAAGCCGCCGCCTGTCATGCGAGCGCCGTGCGCGCCCGCCACGCGCGCCGCCTCCACGGCCACGTCCAGCTCCTCGCACGACACCTCGTAGTCGTCTCGCAGCGAGTCGTGGGAGTCGTTCATGAGCGCGCCCGCGACCGCCAGGCGCGTGCCCTCCAGCGGCCCCTCATCCAGCAGCTCGATGAACGCGCGCGTGCGCGCGATCTCCGAGACAACGTGGCGGGTGCGCGCAACCAGGCGATCATCGCCCAACGCAGCCGAGGCCTCGTCCAAGTCCTCCACCTCGACGAGCTGTCCCACGCCCAGGATGCGCGCCGACTCCTCACAGTCCGCGCGGCGCGACCCGTACTGGCCGTCCGCCAGCGAGTGCTTGGCGCGCGTGTCGATGACGAGAAGCTCGAGGCCGACCGCGCTCAGGTCGAAGGGAACTTGACGTGTAGACATGTCCCGGCAATCGAGGGCCAGCGCGTGGCCCTGACGGCAGCGCAGCGACGCCGTCTGATCCAGGCCACCCGTGTTAGCGCCCGCGATCTGATTCTCCGCTGCCTGAGCGGCCTTGACCAACACCTTGCGGCCCTCGTCGTTCGGATCCTCAAGCGAACCCGCCAACCCCAGGCCACAGACCTCGTCCAAGGCCACGGCCGTCGCACATTCGAGCGCGGCGCTCGACGAGAGGCCACCGCCCAGGGGCACGCACGACCACAGGGCAGCATCGAAGCCGGGAAGCGGGCCATATCCGGCCTGCTCGAGGGCCCACGCGACGCCAGCGAGGTACGCGGTCCAGTGGTTGGCCACCTCGCCGGGGGTCCCCTTCGGACCGATCACGTCGAGGTCGAGGACGTCGATCGCCTCGCGCGTCTGCGTCGACACCAGGCGAACCGTGCGATCACTGCGGGGCGACAGCGCCACAAACGCACGGTGCGGCAGGGCAATGGGCAGGCAGGGGCCGCCGTTATAGTCCACGTGCTCGCCGATGATATTGACGCGCCCGGGCGCGCTCCACACGCCCCGAGGCTCGCAGCCATACGCGTCACGAAACAGGTTTGCGGCCTGCACGGCCCCTTCATCGGGAGTAGCGGCGTCGGCCCACACGAGATCAATCACAAGATCCTCCTTGGTCTCACTCACTCAAGGCTACGTGAACGCCCTCACAACCTTCAAGCGCTATCCCACCCCCGCTCCCCGGTACAGTGGGAGGCCCACCCAGCGACACAGGACAGGCACCATGTTCCTCCCCCAACGACTTCCCGGCCAGGACTGGCTCGGCGTCGTCGTCGCGATCCCCGAACCGTGGGTCACACAGCTCACCGAGCTGCGCCTGCGCCTGGGAGACCTCGCCGGATCGCGCATCCCCGCGCACATCACGCTCATGCCACCCACCCCCGTCGCACGCGAGGCTCGCGCCGACGTCATCGACCACCTGCGCTCCATCGCCTCGCGCCACGCCCCCTTCCGCATCACATTGTCTGGCACGGATTCCTTCCGTCCCATCTCGAACGTCGCCTTCATGACGCTGGCTGAAGGCGCCTCCGCGTGCACGGATCTCGCCGAGGAGATCCGATCCGGCCCCCTCGATCACGAGACGCGCTTTCCCTACCACCCACACGTGACGCTTGCTCAGGACGTCGACGATATCGCCCTCGATCTTGCGCTCGACATCGGCGCCACCGTCGAGGCCTCGTGGATCGTTCCCGGTTTCCGCCTGGACCGCATCGATCCCTCGGGCATCTACTCCTCGATGGCCCTGTTCGACTTCGACGCCTCCGGTCGCTGAGCTTCTGCCTACCTCGCTTCCACGCGGCAGCTTCGCCACCACACTTCCGTGCGGCAGCTTTGCCACCACACTTCCGTGCGGCGCGCACCCACTGACATTTCGGGCGGCGCGAGGCCTGCCCACTTGATCCGGCCGGTTGCGCCTGTGGGCGGCGGCCCGCCCGCGAGATCGCCACACACGAGCTTCGCTCGGAGTGATCGATCTCGAAGCCCGGCCAGGCCCCGCCGCCGCCCACAGGCCCCACAACCAGGCCCCATCAATGTCGCACGTAATTCCCTCGCAACTACTTCAAATTTTGAAGTCACACTGTTGGAATTGCAACGTTTCTAGCGCTTGTTGAAACTTCACCCAATCGAATTACGTGCGAGATTTTGGAAAACAGTGCCACAGCTCATACAACAGGTCGCCCGCTGGTGTTCCCAGCGCCCTCCACACCGGCACTCTCGTTACTGCTAGCAGCCCAGCGCCAGGACCCGCCACCGCCCACAGGCACCGCAACCAGGCCCCATCAATGTCGCACGTAATTCCCTCGCGACTACTTCAAATTTTGAAGTCACACTGTTGGAATTGCAACGTTTCCAGCGATTGTTGAAACTTCACCCAAACGAATTACGTGCGAAATTTTGGAAAACAGTGCCACAGCTCACACAACAGGTCGCCCGCAGACACGAAAGGCCACAGCCACCCGCAGCCAGGCCCCATCAATGTCGCACGTAATTCCCTCGCGACTACTTCAAATTTTGAAGTCACACTGTTGGAATTGCAACGTTTCCAGCGATTATTGAAACTTTACCCAAACGAATTACGTGCGAAATTTTGGAAAACAGTGCCACAGGTCATACAACAGGTCACCCGCAGACACGAAAGGCCATGGTCGCCCGCAGACACGAAAGGCCGTGGACACCCGCAGACACGAAAGGCCGCGGCCACCCAGGAAACGCTCGTTCCCAGGCCAGCCACGGCCGCGTCGATGACACGTCAGATGTCGTAGGTGACGCTCACCGGCGCGTGATCGGAGAAACGCTCCGCGTATTCGTCGGCGCGGCCGATCTCGAAGGAGCGCGCACGCTCCCCCAGCGCGGGCGTCGCGTACTGGTAGTCGATGCGCCAGCCCGCGTTGTTGACGAAGGCCTGCCCGCGCCACGACCACCACGAGTACGGGCCCTGCACGTCGCCGGCCAGGTCGCGCACGGTGTCGCGCCAGCCCTCCTCGACCCACTGGTTCAGGAAGACGATCTCCTCGTCGAGGACGCCGGCACGCTTGTTGTGGTTGGGCTTCCAGTTCTTGATATCAGCCTCGGAGCGCACGACGTTGAAGTCACCGCACACGAGCGAGGAGATGCCGCCGGCGGCCTCCTCGGCGATGAGCTCGGCCATGCGGGCGCCGATGCGCGGCAGGTGCGCCATCTTGGCCTCCTGCTTGGGAGTGTCCTTCTCGCCCGAGTGGAAGTAGGCCGAAACGACACGCACGGGGGTATCGCCGCCCTCGGGTCGCACGACAGCCTCGAGCCAGCGGCCCGAATCCACGTCAGTCTCGGCGTCGTCTAGGATCGGGCGGGGCTCGCCCTCCAGGCTCGCGCGGCCGCGTCGCACGGCCACGCCCACGCCCGCACGACCCTTGATACGACAGGGAACCCACACGCTGTCCCAGGCCTCGCCCATGATCTCGCGGGAAATCTCCTCCGGTGCACGCACCTCCTGCATGAGCAGCACGTCCGTGTCGGAGGCCCCCAGCCAGTCCAGGAAGCCGCGCTTATGGGCGGCGCGAATACCGTTGAGGTTTACGGTGGTCACCGTCAGAGTCATCGTTTTCTCCTTAACAAGAGTTTTCTTCAGTCTAGATGAACGAGGAGGCGCGGCGAGGAATGGGTATCCTCACCGCGCCTCTCGCGCATTGTCGTCGCTCCGGGCGCAGCCGGCATGCGGATCGTTTACCGGGGGCCGAGGCCCGCCTGGCGTTCCGCTGCTTCAACGACGTTCGTGACCAGCAGGGCACGCGTCATCGGGCCAACTCCGCCCGGGTTGGGGCTGAGCCAGGACGCTACCTGGTCCACGCCGTCTGCGACGTCGCCCATGAGCCGAGCCTTGCCGTTCTCACCCCGCACGCGACTCACACCCACGTCCAGGACGACCGCACCGGGGGTCACCATATCGGGAGTAACGATTCCGGCGGAACCAGCAGCCGCGACGATAACGTCCGCGCGGCGCACGTGATCTGCCAAATCAGCAGTGCCCGTATGGCAAATGTCGACCGTGGCGTTAACTTCCTTGCGCATCATGAGTAGGCCAATGGATCGGCCCACCGTCACGCCTCGCCCAATGACGCACACATTCTGACCAGCCAGATCGATCCCGTGGCGCTCCACGAGTTCGATGACCGCGCGCGGCGTACAGGGCAGAGGCGAGTCGATGGGGCCGGAGCCACGAAGAACCAGGCGCCCGAGGTTCATCGGGTGCAGGCCGTCCGCGTCCTTGGCCGGATCGATACGTTCCAGGACAGCGTTCGCGTCGATGCCGCGGGGCAGGGGCAGCTGCACGATGTATCCAGTGCATGCCGGATCGCCGTTGAGCTGATCAATGGCGGCTTCCACCTGTTCCTGCGTCGCGTCGGCCGGCAGGTCCACGCGGATCGACTCAGCACCGATCTCGGCGCAGTCGCGGTGCTTGCCCGCGACGTAGGCGACAGACCCCGGGTCCTCGCCCACCAGGATCGTGCCGAGCCCGGGGACGACCCCGGCCTCGCGCAGTCGATCCACGCGCTCCTTGAGCTCGGCCTTGATCGCGGCGGCGGTCGCCGTCCCATCGAGAACCCGCGCGGGCCCCTCCCAGGGAGCCCTCACTGCTCGAGCCCCGCGTACAGGGGATGCTTATCCGTCAGCTTCTTGACGCGGGCGCGCAGCGCGTCCACCTCAACGTTTGCGCCGGAAGCTCCCTGAGCCAGGGTCGTGCCGATGATGTCGGCGACCTCGGCGAAGTCCTCGGCGTCGAAGCCGCGCGAGGCCAGGGCGGGGGTGCCGATACGCAGGCCGGAGGTGACGGCCGGCGGACGCGGGTCGAAGGGGACCGCGTTGCGGTTAACGGTGATGCCCACCTCGTGCAGCAGGTCCTCGGCCTGCTGGCCGTTGAGCTCGGAATCAACCAGGTCAACCAGGACCAGGTGCACGTCCGTGCCGCCCGTGACCAGCTTGATGCCGGCGTTCTTGGCGTCGTCTGCGCCCAGGCGCTCGGCCAGAATCTGCGCGCCTTCGATCGTGCGGCGCTGACGATCCTTGAACTCCTCGGTCTGCGCGACCTTCATGGCGATGGCCTTGGCGGCAATCGCGTGCATGAGGGGGCCGCCCTGCTGGCCGGGGAACACGGCGGTGTTGAGCTTCTTGCCCCACTGCTCGCCGCGCGAGGAGATGATCATGCCGGAACGAGGCCCGCCGAGGGTCTTGTGGACCGTCGTCGTCACGACGTCGGCGTGGGGGACCGGGTTGGGATGCAGGCCGGCAGCCACGAGGCCCGCGAAGTGGGCCATGTCCACCCACAGGGCGGCACCAACCTCGTCCGCAATGTCGCGGAAGGCCTGGAAGTCGAGGTGACGCGGGTAGGCGGACCAACCGGCGATGATGACCCGGGGACGCTCGGCCAGGGCGGCCTCGCGAACCTTCTCGGGCTCGATGCGCATGGTCTCGCGATCGACCTCGTAGGCGACGGCCTTGTAGTTCTTGCCCGAGAAGTTCAGACGCATGCCGTGGGTGAGGTGACCGCCGTGAGCCAGCGACAGGCCCAGGATCGTGTCACCGACGTTCGCCATGGCCATGAGGGCAGCGGCGTTTGCCTGCGCACCAGCGTGGGGCTGAACGTTGACGTAGTCGCCGCCGAAGACCTGCTTCGCGCGCTCGATCGCGAGCGATTCGGCAACATCGACAAACTCGCAGCCACCGTAGTAGCGGCGGCCGGGGTAGCCCTCCGCGTACTTGTTCGTCAGAACGGAGCCCTGCGCCTGAAGCACAGCGCGCGGAACGAAATTCTCCGATGCAATCATCTCGAGGGTCTCGCGCTGGCGCCCCAGCTCGGCGTCCAGCACTGCCTGGATTTCGGGGTCCAGCTGCGCCAGTGTCATGTCGTTGAGGGAGTCCATGTGGTTCTCCTGTTGATCATTCGAATGTGATGTCCGCAACTTCAAGCCCAGGCGGGCGGCTCTCGATGCAGGCGCGCCGCTCCCCGGTGGTTCCCCACCTAATTCGCCAGTCACGACGCATGTACAAGTCTATCGTCCCACGATGACCTGCGCATTCTTCCAAGGTGTCAGACGACTACCACATGGTCACCCAGTCTGACAGGTCGAGCCGGACAAGATCACCGGTGCATGAAATCACAGCCCAATTTCCCTTGTACTTAACCCTTTGGTTAGCAAATAAGTTAACCGTATGGATAGACTAGGGTTAACACCTAACGGTGACTGAGGCGCTCACGGGATATTTACCCAGTAAATGTCCTGAAGTTCGGGGGATTCACTCCTCTAACCGACCTACAGTATTTGAGTTTGAAGAAGTAGAAGGAAGACGCACAGATGACAACATTGACGAAGCCAACTGCACGCGCCGCATCGACGGCTCTCGCGTTCGAGCATGCGTCGAATTTCGCCGCGTCCGCCGACAACGCAATCAAGCGCATGTGCGACATTATCGCCTCGCTCATTGGCATTATCCTGCTGACGCCGGTGTGGATCATCGTCGCCGCAGCAGTGCGCCTGAACGATGGTGGCCCCGCTTTCTTCACCCAGGAGCGCGTGGGCCTCGATGGCACGACTTTTACCATGTTTAAGTTCCGCACGATGCGTGTTGACGCCGAGGCCATGAAGGATTCTCTGGCCGAGGCCAACGAGGCCGATGCCAGCGCCGGCAACTCGATCATGTTCAAGATGGCAAACGACCCGCGTATTACGCGTATCGGCTCCTTCCTGCGCAAGACGTCCATTGACGAGCTGCCCCAGCTCTTCAACGTTCTGCGCGGTGATATGTCTCTCGTCGGCCCGCGCCCCCCGCTCCCCAGCGAGGTCGCGCAGTACGAGCCGCGCGTCATGGGCAAGTTCGCCGTCCGCCCGGGCATCACCGGCCTGTGGCAGATTTCGGGCCGTTCCAACCTCTCCTGGGATGAGACCGTCCACCTGGATCTGTCCTACGCCCAGCACCGTTCCCTCACGCTCGATGCGTGGATCATGCTGCAGACGGTTCCCGCTCTGCTGCGTTCCGAGGGAGCCTACTGATTCTTTCTGCGTGTGTGTGATTGGGTGAGGCCCGAGCCGAGAGGCTCGGGCCTCACCCTTTTGCCAATTGTGCAGGCTACGCACAGAGATGTCCCGCAAGGCCTGGAAGCGCCCATGAGACACGCGCAGGCCTCGTAGCGACCGCAGGGGCAGTCCGCACGCCAGAGCTTCTCTGCCCCTACGAGGGCCTCAGGGAGCATGAAGAAACCCCCTAGGCGCCTTCAACAGCCCTCAGAGCACTCCCCGTGGCCCACTGGGATTCCTTCCCAGTTAGCACCCCCTCAGGCGGGTTGCAGAGGCGAAGCACTCCCACTTTTCCCCGGCCCCATCGGAATGCAACACGAATGGATAATTGCCGCGTGCATGCTAGATTGGCGCTACCGGCGACTTTACGAATGCTTGACACAGTTGCTGACTGACGGGTTCCCGAACGCGTCGTGACGACACTGTCAATACCCCACTAACCGTTGTTGCGTACCTAACAGGAGCGTCAGAAGTAGTGTCACGGGCCTCGCCTGAGACTCACCTCGTGCTCGCCGTTTCACGGTGTGACGTCAGCGTTTGAGCACGCACTCGACAGTATAGTTTCGCGCTGATTTCGCGCGTCACTGTGTCTCCTGACGAGGCACACGTGCTCTGTTGCTCCCTGGACTTCGAACAGCTGTTAGCCCCATCGGCGCGGCCACTCGGGCACGCACCGTCCGTACCGGTGCGCGAGACGCCGAGCCGAGTAGTAACGACACAAACCGGCCACACTCCCCACTCCCCCGGTCTCGCAGGCAGCTCACCCCCAGGCTCGTGCGCACCCCACGGATACGGCAAGGCGGGCCAGACCCTCACAGGGTCTGGCCCGCCTGTCGCAAGCAGTGCTTAGAGCACGCCGATCACACCGACGCGTCCCTCTTATCCACGACGAGGCCGAGCTCGTCGAAGGTTCCCATGGCCTCGAGACGACGAATCAGCTCGGGCCAGTGCGCGATGAAGTCCAGGGCTTCGACCGTATAGCGCTTGGTGAGACGCTTGGGCTCGTGCGCGATGCGCCAGGCCCATCCCAGGCGGGCGGCGTGCACCCAGTCGGGGAAGTAGTCGTCGGCAGCCTTGGCGTACTGGTCGATCCATCCGCCCGCCGTGCACACGGACGCCTCGGGCACGAGCCCGAGTGCGACCGAGGCGACGACCTCCTGCAAGCCAGCGCCCAGGCCCACGATCACGAGCCGGGGCTCGAAGTCCGCCAGTACGGAAGGCTGCGCCTTGAAGCGGCGCAGTCCGTCGTAACCGTCGATGACCTGGACGTCGAAACGCTCCAGGCGCCGCGCTGCCGCCTCGCCGGCCTCGGGAACGGCACCGATCAGGGTGATTCGAGTGCCGTCGTCAAGGCGAGAGAAGACGTGGGGCAGGACAAGGTCCGCCGACGTGCGAGCCACTTCGTGTCCGGCTGCGCGCAGTCGCATCTGCAGGAGCGTGCCGTCGAAGCCGACGGTGTTCATGCGCGCCAACGCACGGAAGTCAGCGTGCAGCAGCGACCAGTGGTTGAGCCACGTGGTGGCGTGCCCACGGGTGAGCACGCGCTGCGCCATCAGGTCGAAGGCGGGATCGGCGGCGCTGGGGCCGACCGCGCCGACGGCCTCGCTCTGGTCGAGGCCGCCAGCGTTGGGCGACTGGAGAGTCATGTCGATTACCTCAGCAGGCTTGCTTTGAGATCGAAGGAAACGGACACAGCTCCAGCGTAGTTCGCGTGCTCTTCGACCGCGATGCGATTGACACCATCTTTCAGAAGATCACGCGGAACGGTGATGGTCTGGAGGTTGTTCTTGGCCGTGCCCAGCGAGACGTTGGACTTGGCGTTCGTGTTCGGGGTGATGGTTCCTTCCGGCATGTTGATGCGCTTGACTTCGGTTCCGTTGATGTAGACAACGGCTCCGTCATCGGAACGGACGGTGAGCGTGAGCTCGAAGTCGGCGCTGATGGTACCCAGGTTCACGTCGCGGGCGAAGTACGTCGTGATGGGTCGGTCGGCCTTCTCCATGACGAAGGGGGTACCGGCGTCGCGGTCGCCCCAGCCGAGCGGGCTGGCGCCGTGCTTCCACTGTGCCAGGTTCGCGGTGGAGTTCCACTTGGCGTCGGGGGCTTCCTTGGAGACCCAGTAGTTCCAGTACTCCCCGGTGGGCATGAACTCGCCGAAGTTGACGCCGGAGACGTCCAGGACCTCAAGCGGCTTGTCCGGGTCAGGAGTGATCGGCTTGTCCGGGTCGGGCTGGGGCTGCGGCTCGGGTTCCGGCTGGGGCTGCGGCTCGGGTTCGGGCACGTCGCCCTTTGCCACGGTCCGAACGGTTCCATCGATGGTCATCGAGGCCGTGGAGCGGTAGTTCAGGTGGGTTTCGACGGCCAGCGTGTTGGTGCCGGCAACGAGCTGGGACGCGGGGACGAAGACCAGCTGTCGGTCGGCGCGGGCGGACGCGGTCGTCGCCGCGGCGGACGCGTAGGTGCCGGCGGTGACGGTGCCCTCGCTCATGCGCTGGCGCACAACCTCGGTGCCGTTGACGTAGACCACGGCGCCGTCGTCGGCCGTCACGGAGACGTTGATGCCGCCGATTGCGGTGGGGTCAGCGACCGTGAAGTTGGTGCGCGCGTAGGTGGTCAGCGGGCGGGTCTTGGGCGTGCCGGGCTTGAGGGTGGTGCCCAGGTCGGGGGCACCGTAGCCGATGGGGGCGGTGCCGCGGCTCCAGGAGGAGTCGTCGTACGAGGTCTGGGCCCAGTCCTGCGCGACCGCATCGTTGGACCAGTGGTACGCCCAGGTGGCGTCGTCCTCGACGAGGATGGTGGCGTCGTCGGGCTTGGCGGGCTGGCCGTTGGCATCGACCGTGTAGGCGTGGGTCGTGGCGCCGACCAGGCCGTCGGAGGCGACGGCGCGAACGAAGAAGCGGTTGTTGCCGCCCAGGGGCACGGTGACGGACGTCGAGGTCGTGGTGGCGATCGTGCGATCGTCGCGCAGGATCTGGTACGAGTCGGCACCCGGTACGGAGGACCACTTGAGGGTCACCTGCTGGGAGTTGCCGTCGGAGGCGCGCAGGTTGGCGGGCACGGCGGGGGCGGTGGCGTTACGGGCGGGCATGCGCACCCAGCCGCCGGACCACTGGCCGGCCGTCTTGGACGTGAAGGAGAAGTTGAAGTCGCCGCCGGCCCACAGGGCGCCGTCGTCTCCCATTTCGAGGGCCCACGCACCGGTGGAGCGCAGGGAGGACAGTCGGTAGGGGGTCCATCCGAGCTGACGACCGGTGGCCTGGTCCCATCCGCCTACCCACTGGATTTCGTCGGCGCGGGTCCAGGTGTTGCCCAGGGCCAGGTACTGGTAGGCGTCCTGGAAGGTGTAGTCCGAGCAGTGGCAGGAGCCGTAAATGACGCCTGTCGCGGAGGCCGTCGTGGCCTGCAGGTCGCCGCCGTTTTGCATGGTGATAGACCCGGAGGTGCGGCTCATGTCGGAGGTGTTGTAGCCGAACAGCGAGTGCTGCGAGCCGCCGAAGTAGGCGCGCCCGTTACCAACGGTGACGGCCTGCTGGTACTTGCCGATGAAGTAGGAGTGGCGGAAGGACCAGGACTGGTCGAGCGTGGCACCCGCGGACGTCTCAACGCGGGCGGCGTTCTCGGCGACGCGATCGTGGATGCGCGTGAAGAATCCGGCTGCGTAGAAGTAGGTGTCGGCCTCGTCGACGTCGATATCGGCGACGGTGCCGTTGAACTCGGGGTTCCAGGAGCGGTCGGGTGTGCCGGTCAGGTCAAGGCGCCCGGCGTTACGGGCGTAGACGGAGGAAACGCCGTTGCCCGACAGGTGAGTGAAGGCACCGGCCAGGTAAATGCGTCCGTCGATCACCTTCGCGGACTTCACGCTGACGCGCCCGCCGTTGCCATTGCGTACCTGAAGGTTCCACGAGGGGTCGATCTGCCCGGTCGCGGGGTCGATGAGGACGGTGCCCACGCGGGTTTCGCCGTTGACCTTGGTGAAGTCACCGACGGCGAGGAGCTTGCCGCTGGGCAGCTCCACGAGGTCCTTGACCTGGTTATTGAAGTCGAAGGTCTGGCCGGTCCAGTCACCCGTCACGGCGTCGAAGGCGGCCAGGCCGCGAGAGGTGATCTCTTGGCCGTTCTTGCCCTTTTGCACGCCGGTGAAGTTGCCACCCACGTACATGGTCGAGCCGATCTGTTCGAAGGCCTGCACCTGGATGCTGCCCTCCTGGATCGAGCCGTTGAGGTTGCCGGTCACGCCCCAGGTCGTGGGGGTGGCGAATTCAGACACCGAGGCCTTCTGGGTTTCGGCGGCCAGACCGCCGTCACTGATGGCGCGGAAGGAAGAGTCCGTGGAGCGCAGCTCGGGGCGGACGTAGACCTCCGCGTAGGGGTTGATGATCGACCCGTTGCGGTGGAAGTAGGAGGTCGAGGAGGAAGTGTCGTACCACGAGGAGGCGAGGGGGCCGTAGCCGAAGCCCATCGTGTATTGGTTCTGAGGGGAGGCCGTCAGGTTGACGTATCCCCAGCCGGCGTTGGTGCCGAAGCCGGACCAGACGATGCCGCCGTTAACCCACCACTCCCGGTTGAACTTGACGTTGACGGGGTGAGCACTCTTGAACGGCCAGATGAAGTCACTCATCTTGGGGAACTGCATGCGCACGGTCTGGTAGGAGCTGCCGCGGTGGTTCCAGGCGCGCTGGACCATGACGCCGTCGGGCAGGTCGGAGACCTTGGTGCCGCCGAGAAGTCCGTTGACGGTTTCGTGGGAGGCCTGAACGACCTCGAAGTCACCGGCGGTGCGCGGGCGGGTCTGGAGTCGGGTCTGATCGCCGTTGCCCTGTCCCCAGGTTTCCCAGCCTTCGCGGCCTCGGCCAATCATGACCCAGCCGCCGCCGTCCGTCGTTTGGTCACAGAAGAACTGGCCGGGGGCCTCCATCGTGGATGTCTGGAGCCAGTAGGTACCGTCCGCGGATCGCGGATCGTTCTGCTTAATCTCCCAGCAGGAGGCCGCTGCGGTCGCCTCGGAGAGGCCATCGTGGAGCGGATCAACTGCCGCCTGAGCTGCGACGGGACTGAGTGCAAGCACTCCGAAACCGGTTATTGACGCCAAGCCGAGTGCCAGGCAACGGCGGAAAAATTTCATCGGATCCTCACAGGTATCGCGTTAATGGTTACCCCTATAGTGTCACGAAAACCCCTTGTGCTCAACCACGTGGTTAGCTAGAAACGAGAGTGTTGTACCACATACGAGGGAGCCCTCGCCGTACCGGCGAGGGCTCCCCTTGTCAACAGGATTATATGCGTGTGGTCAGACTGTCCAGACTAGTCACAACGTCACATCAACCTGCTCGAAGAGGCACGGAATCTCCTCTATTTGACCATCGTGGCGGTCAAGTCGAAGGTCATCGACGGGGTGTTCCTGTAGTTCACATGCTCCTCAACGCCGATCCTATTGACACCATCTGTCAAGTAGCTGGCCGGGACGGTAACTTCGAGCAGATCAGAGGCTGCCTGCGTGGCCGTCACCGCCGCGTTCGCGTATGTGCCGTGGGTAATGTTGCCAGGTGACATACGCTTCGTATCCACGACCTTTCCGTTGACGCGCAGGACTGCGCCATCGTCTGCACGCACCTTGACGGTGAGCGTGGTGGAGGGCGTGATGGTACCCAGGTCGATGTCGCGCGCGAAGTAGTACGTCACGGGACGGTCCTTCTTGGCGATGTCGAGGCTGGTGGCGGCCTGCGGGTCGCCCCAGCCGATCGGGCCGGCGCCGCGCGACCAGTCCTTCAGGTCTGCGGTGGTTGCCCAGTCCGTGGCGGGCGCGTTCATGGACGTCCAGTAGTTCCACTGCGTGGTGGCCGAGGGAATGACCTCGCCGTTCGTCATGGCGTTGATGGCGATCGGCTTCGTGGCGTCCTCGAGGTTCGACGGCTCCAGCTTCTGATGATCGGGAACGGGCGCCGGCTCCGGCTCGGGCTGGGGCTGAGGCTCCGGCTCGGGCGTCACCGCATCGTCGCCGGGCACCGAATCGGGGGTTCCCTCGACGCGCTGGACGGATGCCCACATGCCCAGGGTCGCGCTGCGCGTGTAGTTCACGTGCGTCTCGACCGCGATGACGTTGTCGCCACTGGTGAGCAGGGCGGCCGGGACGAAGACCTCGGAGACCGAGTTCGAGGCAGCCGTGTAGCTCGGCGCGGCGTTGGCGCGGGTCGTGTAGCTGACGGGGCCAGCGTCGATGCGCGTGCGGTCAACCTCGGTGCCGTTGACGTAGACGACGGCACCATCGTCGGCCAGGTACTTGACGGTGACACCCTTGAGGGCGCGCGCGTCGGACACCTGGAAGTGCGAGCGGAAGTAGGAGGTCACGGGGCGCGTGATGTTGGACGCCAGGACGGTGGCGATGCGGGAGTCACCGTAGCCCAGGGGCGCGGCACCGGTGGACCACTGGGAATCATCGAACGAGGCCTGGGCCCAGTTCTCGGGAGCCGCACTGGTCTGGGCGCGGTAGCTCCACGTGGCGCCCGCATCCAGCAGGACCGGGTTCGCAGGATCAACCTCGCCCTGGGCCGGGGGCACGTAGACCGACGTGGTCGCGGAGCGGTTGCCCGACGCGTCGACAGCGCGCACGAAGAAGCGGTTGTTGCCGCCGCGCGGAACCTCAACGGTAGTCGAGGTCGTGGAGGCGATCGGGCGATCGTCGCGCAGGATCTCGTAAGAAACTGCGTCGGAAACACCGTCCCACGCCAGGGTCACGGTCTGAGGAGTCGAGGCCGAGGTACGCACGAGCGTCGGGGTCTCGGGCGCGACGTTGTCGCGGTTGTCGAAGCGGGCGAAGCCGCCGTTCCACTGCGTATGCGAGGCGTCGATGTGGGACAGGTCGAAGTCGCCGCCGACCCACAGGTTGCCGTTGGTGTCGGTCGTCAGGGCCCACGCGCCGGTCTTACGCTTGGAGGAGAGCTCGAAGGGCGTCCAATGCAGGTTCTCGCCGGTGGTGGCATCCCACGCGCCGACCCACTTGATCTCGTCGATGCGCGACCAGCGGTCGGAGACGGCCCAGTCGTACTTGTCCTGGTAGGCACCGTCGGAGCAGTGGCAGGACGCGTAGATGACGCCCTTGGAGGAGATGGTGCTGGCCTGCATGTCGCCGCCCATGCTCAAGGTCACCGAGCCGGAGGTGCGCTGGTTCGTCTGCGTGTCGTAGCCGAACAGGGAGTGCTCGGAACCGCCGATGAAGACGCGACTACCTCCGGTAGAGATGGTCTGCTGGTACTTGCCGGCGCTCACGGTGGAGGGCTGGAAGTCGAAGCTCGTATCCTGCGCGGCGCCGGCCTCCGTGGAGAACTTGGCGGCGTACCAGGCGCGCTCGGAGCCGTGCGCACGGGTGAAGTGTCCACCGGCGTAGAAGGAACCGTTGTCCTCACTGACGCCAACGGCCTGCACGGAACCACTGAACTCGGGGTTCCAGCTGCGGTCGGGGCGCGAATCCAGGGAGACGCGCGCCGCGTTGCGGCCGTAGACGCTGGAGGTGCCGCCGCCGCTCAGGTGGGTGAACACGCCACCCATGTACACGTAGCCGTTGTAGTAGTCAAGGGCGCGCACACTCACCAGGCCGCCGCCGATGGCATTCCTGATGGACAGGTCCCACGAGGGATCAACCTTCCCGGTGGAGGGGTCGATCGCGACGGTGCCGATGTGGGTCTCGCCGTTGACGCGCGTGAAGTCGCCGGCCACGAGGAGGCGACCGTCGGGCAGCACGAGGAGGGCCTTAACCTGGTTATTGAAGTCGAAGGTCTGGCCGGTCCAGTCGCCGGTATTGACGTCGAAGGCGGCCAGGCCGCGCGAGGCGGTCTCGGAGCCATTTTCACCCTGCTTGACCCCGGTGAAGTTGCCGCCCACGTACATGGTGGAGCCGACCTGCGCCAGCGCCTGGACCTGGATCGAACCTTCGGCGTAGGAGCCGTTGATGTTACCGGTGACGCCCCACGAGGTCTTGGCCGCGTAGTTGGACACGGCGCGGGTCACGGTAGACCCGGCCACGCCCTCGTCGGGGATGGGGGTAAAGGAGTCCGAGGAGATGCGCGGACGCACGTAGGCCTCGGAGTAGGCGAAGACCGTCTGCCCGTTCTTATGGAAGAAGGAGGTCGGCGAGCTCAGGTCACCGGTCCAGTTCGCCGCGCCGGCGCCGTAGCCCCAGCCCACCGTCCAGCCGGTGCGACCCGAAGGGTAGACCTGCAAGGCGTTCCAACCCTGGTCGTAACCCAGGGTGTTCCACAGGAGGCCCGAGACCGGAGCGCGGTCATCAATCGAAAGACTGGCCGGGTGAGCCATTTTGAAAGGCCACACGAAGTCCGTCATCTTGGAGAACTTCAGGTCCAGCTTCTGGTAGGAACGGCCCGAAGCACTCCAGGAACGCAGGACGCGAACGCCGTCCGGCTGATCCTTAACGTTCTCATGATTGAGGAGATCGTTGACCGAGTCGTTGGAGAGCTGAACGACGTCGAAGGCGTCGGTGTTGCGCTCGCGGGTGGCCAGCTTGGCGGGATCGCCCTTGCCGACACTCCACGGTTCCCAGCCTTCACGGCCGCGGCCGATCATGACCCAGCCGCCGCCGTCCGTGGTCTGGTCACAGAAGAACTGAGCGGGGGCATCCATCGCGGGGGTCTGCAGCCAGTAGGTGCCGTCCTGCGAGTTGGGGTCGCGCTGCTTGATGTCCCAGCACGATGCTGCGGCGGTTGCGGCGCTGAGGCCATCATGAACAATAGCCTGACCAGGGGAAACAGGGGGCTGATCACCATTATCGGCGTGCGCCATCGGCGCAAACGCAAGGGAGGCACACGCAATAATCGGCGCAGACGCAAGGGTTACAAGGCGCGAAAGTGCGGAAGCCATGACACGACCTTTCAAGGGGACAATAACTTGTTACATCAATGATTACACAACAAGGGATCCTTCATCAACCGGCCGGTCAAGCATCACTTTCACAGGCGCATCATATTCCCCTTCCTTATCCCCGCTTTTTCTTCGCCAAGGACCCAAGTCCCGACAGGTGCAGATGCGCCCGCAAAAGCCAACAAACACAAGCAAAAACGAGGATCGACAGGGCCGACCCAAGGACCGTCCCCACGAAGGAATCGCGCCCACAAATCCACGCTATACAACCGCCCGGAATGACCGCAGAAACGCCAACAACGAGGATTGGCTTGACCACCTCGGATAATTTTGGTGTAACGCCAATGAAACGCGAAACTTGAATAGTTGCCATCGCAGCGTCAAGCACCATGCACACCGCCCACACGATCGCGGCGGCCACCATACCTCCACGAGGAATGAAGATGACGTTTCCCACAACGTTGAACGTCAGGACGACAACCTTGTTCACGGCCGCCCAGCCGGAGCGCCCGCTCATGATGAGCAGGGAGTGGATGTTGCCAGCCATGAAGGTCACGATCGAGCCGATGCACAAAACGACAAGCACGTTGGCGCCCGGTGCGAAGCCATCGCCCAAGATCCTCATGAGGGCCGGGGCGAAGATCGCCATGAGGGTGTAGATCGGCGCGGCGAAGAGGACCAGCCAGATTGAGGCGGTGGCGTACAGGTCACGCAGCTCGCTCGTGCGCCTCTGGTGCAAGAGCTTGGAGAACTGCGGGGAGACAACCACGCGCAGGGCTGTATCGACGACCATGCCAGCCTGAATAAAACGGATCGCTCCGCCGTAGATGCCCGAGGCGGCGTCCCCGGCGAGCAGGCCGACGAGCAGGACGTCCAGCCACTGCAGAGCCTGTTCGAGACCGGCGGTGAGAGTACGCGGCAGTGCGAAAGAAACGACCTGGCGACGACGCTGCGCACTCGGCCAGCGCCCCACCGAGTCCGCGGCCGACGGCATGTGCTTGAGAAGTAGCCACCAGGACGCCACGAGAACAACGACGAAGGGCAGGGCCCACGCCACCGACACGAGCGCCAGCGAGCCAGTGACAGCAGCCGCGAGCGCGACGAGGAGGGGGCGCAGGCCAGGCAGAATGAGGTTCTGCACGAGCACGTATTCGCGCATATTACCCAGCGCCCGCAGCGCGGCGGAGGCCACGAGGGTCAGCGCCCCGATGGGGACGAACCACAGGACCGCGCGGGTAGCACCCGAGACCTCCGCGTTCCAGATCAACGGTGCCACGGCCTCGAGAATGAGGACGCACACGGTGGACACCCCCACCGTCATGGTCGCCATGAAGGACAGGGTCGCGCGGATCTCCTGCGGTGAATCGAGCGACAGACGAGGCATCAGGTAGATCGCGGTCGAGTCCAGGCCCACCTTCGCCAGGGCCATGACGATCGCGAAGACACCGGTCGCCTGCGTGACGACGCCCGCGCCGGTCGTGCCCAGCATGCGCGAGAGAATGATGGTGAACGCGAAGCCCAGGATCGCCGAGGCCATGGCGCCGACGAAGCCGACGATGCCCCCGCGAGCGAGGGAACGCCTGGCTTGATTTGTCTCACTCATGAGTAACCTTCCCGCTACCGCGCGGTAGCCTTTCCCTATAACCGATCGATGGGAAACACATGGACTTCATCAACTCACTCTCCCCCGCTCGTAAGAAGAGCATCCTCGCAGTGGCGATCCTCGTGGTCGTCGCGCTCGTCATCGTCGTCGGCCTGCGCCTGATGGGTTCGTCGGAGGCCGACACGACCGCTGCCGCGTCCGGCGCACAGAGCGTGGGCCCCGGCCAATCCGGCGCCCCGCAATCCATTGCCAAGACCATTACGCCGCAGTCGGCGGGCCCGGCCAACACCACCGGCTCGATGGGCACGGACGCGGACGCCGGCGCGCAGGCCTCGTACGTCATGACCACCATATGGGACGCGTACGCCGACCCCGAGCAGGCCCAGGCCACCGACCTATCCTCCGTCCTGACCGAATCCGCGCTCGAAGAGTTCGACGCCAAGGCCCTGGAGTGGACGACCGAAGGCCTGTACTCCGAAGGCACACCCACCATCGAGAACCCGCAGGTCATCGAGGATGACGGGGCCGGAAACGTCACCGTGTCGGTGTGCGTGGACTCCTCCTCAGTGCGCATCCTGAACGACGCCGGCACGGTTCTCACGGACGACACGGCCATGACCCGCGCCCTCACTTATCTTCGGTTTGTGAAGGACGGTCAGAACTGGAAGCTTGCCGGTTACTCGTTCCCCGACGACCCGACCTGTTGAGTCGCGCCAGCATCTGAGTGGAGAAAGCCCCGTCGTTCGCGGCGGGGCTTCCCCATTCGCCCAAACGAACCGGACGCGCAGAACGCACCGTACCTGCAACGGAGCCAGGCGTGGGCCGACCCGCCTGAGCGGCGGCCGCGCGCAGCGGGTCGCTCTCCTCCTCAAGGTGACGCGACAAGAGGGCGACGGCGACGACGGAGACCATCAGGCCGGTGTTCATGCCGTAGTAGAACTGCTCGACCATCGTGGCCAAAATGATGCCGCCCAAGATCGAGCCGTAGACGTCCTTCGCGCGCCAGATGCGCGGGAACATGCGCACGAAGAAGAAAATGAACAGGGTGACGCCAACGAGGCCGTAGGAGAAGATGACCGTCCAGAACTGCCCCTGGGTGCCCAGAGCGGGCAGCCAGGACGAGGCCGAGGGGCGCGGTGCGCCAAAGCCCAGGAAGGGCGACTCAGCCAGCTCGGTGATGGTCTCCAGGTAGTTCGACGCGCGGTCCTCCGTCGAGGAGGATTCCTGGACGCGATCAAACAGAGACTTCGAGGCGGGCGTCGCTAGCCACGCGAACACGCCGACGACGAGGGCGGCGAAGATCCCCAGAACTGTGCGCCATGCACCGGCGCGCAGGCGCTGGAAGCCGACCCAGGTGACGATGACCATCAGGCCGATATACATGCCGCGGTTGAGGGTTGCAGCCGCGGGGATCACCGACAGGGCGCACACGCCCGCGACGATGAAGCGGTACTTCGAGCGTTCGCGCCACAGCACGTAGGCGAAGATCAGAGCGAGCGGGAAGATCATCGAATACACGTTGCCGTAGGTATTCGAGTAGATGAAGGGCGCGGAGGGGCGAGGGTCGGACAGGATCCACGACGAAGGGTTCCACTGGGTGGTCGCGCGCTTGGTGAACTCCCGAACGAAGTCGTTGGCGTGCAGCGGCTTCGGCACCAGGTAGTACATGAGCGTCTTAAATCGCAGCTCGGGCCACGCCATGGCGATGAAGCCGCCGATCGTCGTGGAGGTGAGGAAGCCCCACATGGTGCCCACGATGACGCGCACGCTCAGGGTCTGACGCGCGTTATACGCGTAGACGGCGAAGATGCCCGGCGCAAGCTGCAGCGAGAAACGGTAGAGCGCGCCGATGACGCGACCGCCCGAGTCCAGCATCGACATGGAGGCGAGGACCCACGCCAGGAAGAGCGTCCAAATGATCGTTCCTGGCGGGAAGCGCAGGCCACTTCGACCGAGCATCAGCACGAGCATGATGATCGCGAAGAACGACCACATGAGGTCGCCGGAGCCCAGCACCCACCACAGCAGGTACGCCGCGTAGGCCACGACAAAGGGCCAGGCCGGCAGGTCCTGCACGTCCTCCCGCAGCGGCCCGATACGCGCGGGGGCCGGTTTCCTCCAGATTCCGCGGCCCCAACTCACGCGCCGGGGCTCCCTTCGGGGCTGGCGTTACCCTCGGACGAGGCCTGGGCAGGCGCGGACGCATCCGGCGCGGTCGCGCTGGCGGTGCCCTCCGACTGGGTGGGTGCCTTGGGCGCGCCGAGCCTGTTGTGTCGGCGTGAGGACAGGTAGAGGAAGGGGCCCTCAAGGAAGCCCTTGATCTCGGACCTGGTCAGCGAGCCGGGCGTATCGTCGTCGGCGCCTGCCACGCGGGCCCCGCCTGGCCTGATGCGCTTGAGGACGGCGGGGACACGGCACAGGAGCGTGCACAGCACGGAAGGCTTTTCGATGATCGCCTTGGTCAGCAGGGCAGCCATGCCGGAACCGTTGCCGCGGATCTGCTTGTCCAGGCCGACCTCGTCGACGCGGTGACGGTGGTGGACGAGAGCGTCGGGCGTGTGCACGATGACGTCGCCCGTGGCCAGGATGCGCGCGAACATGTCGAGGTCTTCGCCGCCGCGCGTGGCGGTGCCGGCGCCGAGAGCGGGATCGAAGGGGCCGACCTCCATGAGGACGTCACGGCGCATAGCCATGCACACGCCGGCGCCCACGCGCGCGGTCGTGATCGGGAAGAGGGGGCCGCCCTCGCCCTTGTCGCCCAGGGCCTCCAAGCCCTCCGGGATGTCCCCGGCGGCCCACACGCGCGGTTTCATGTCCTTGGGGAAGCCGCCGCGAGACTCGAACCAGCGCTGGGGCTTGTAGCGTTCCTCGAGAGGCAGAGCGATGCCCGTGGTCGCGGCCACGTACGGCGAGGCCGTGAACGGGTCGATCATGGCGGTCAGCCAGTTCGGGTCGACGATCGCGTCGTCGTCGGTGAAGACGATAACCTCGCCGCGCGCGGCCAGCACGCCGCGGTTGCGAGCGCGCGACAGGCCCGGACGCGAGGCGGGCACGATGGTCATGCGGGTGTCATCGATGCTGGCAAGCTTTTCGCGAGTCTGGCCGGTTTCTGGAGCGTTGTCCACGACGACCAGGGAGAAGCGGTGGTGCTTTTGCGCCAGGATGGCGCGCACAGCGTCCTCGAGCATGTCGCACGAGCCAACGGTGCACATGATGACGGTGGCGTCGACCTTCGCGCCGGCGCCTTCCTCCCAGCCGCGCGGGCCAGCCGCTTCGACGCTGGAGACACGCGAATTGAATTCTGGGTGCGTCGTACCGTCGATCTCGATGAAGTCGGAGTTGCGTCCGTTGTCGCGCACCAAGACGAGCGCGCGCGTCGCCTTCGGGTCGCCCGAGATGAGCTGGGTGACGCGGGCGGTGCGGTCAACGTGCCAGATCGACGCTGCCTTATCGTCGATCTCGAGGGTCTCCTCGGCGCTCATTTCTGATCCTTCGCTTCGGTGGAGTCGAGCTTCTTATGAACCGTCGTCATTTCGGTGGCCTTATCAGGACGGTTATCCGCGGGGTAGGCCGCCATGTTCTGGGTTTCGTCCGGGTCGGCGGGGTGCTTCGGGGCGTCCTCAGGTTCGATGACCTCAAAGCCGGAGCCGTCCTCGTCCGTGTCCGCAGCGGAGGCGCTGACCTTGCTCTCCAGGTAGAGCATGCCGTTGACCTCGCGGTTGATGAGCGCGAGCTCGTCGAGGAGGCCGTGCAGCTTCTTGAGGTCGTGGCCCTTGCGCACGGCGATGAGGACGTGGCGGGAAGGGCGAACCTCGTCGAGGAGGGAGGCCAGGGGCTGGTAGATGTCGATAAGGCGCGGGGCGGGCACGCGGGTCTCGGCCAGGGAACGCGACAGGACGCGGTGCAGCTGGCGGGCCTCCGGGTCGGAGGCATCGGTGATCAGGTCGACCCAGTGGTCGCGGTCGATCGCCATGGCGAGCATGCGAGTGGGGGCCAGCCACGGCTCGGGCGTCCCGTGCTCGGCGCTCCACACGGGCAGGGCCGTCAGGTCGGCCAGCTGCGTGGCCGAATCCAGGCTGCGGGCGCGGGTCTCGCGCAGGAGCATCATCACCAGCCCAGCGAAGATGCCGACAACAGTGAAGATCAGGACGAGGCGGGACTTGGCGGGCTCGACCTGGTCAGCCGAAGCATCGGCGCTCGTAATCACGAGGCCAGCACTGGCGTGGTAGGGCTCAAACTGCGCCGCCTGCTCCTTGAGCTTGTTGATGTCGGCGGTCAGGCTAGCGGCCCGCGGGTTCGATCCCACGACCTCGCCGTCCTCATCCACGACGGGATCAAGCCCGGCGAGCTCAGTCTCGAGCTTCTCGATTTGCTCGTTGATGCCAGCCGCCATCTCGTCCGCGCGCTGCTCAACGAGGGCGGTGCGCTGCTTGAGGTAGGAGTCAGAGATCGCGTCAGCGGCCTTGATGGCCTCCTCGCGGGTCGGCGCCGAGTACTCGATCTTGACGATCGTTCCGTTCGTGTCGCCCGACACCTCCATGTTCGCGCGCAGGTCGGCTGCGGTCACGCCGCCTCCGATCGTCGCGGCCGCGGCGTCCAGGACAGCGGCGGACTTCGCAATGCCCTGCTCGGTGACCATGTCCGTCGTGTTGGACAGCGACGCGCGAACTGCAGGCGCGGGGGTCAACGTCGGAGAGGTGACAGTCATCGACACCGTCGCCGAGTGGGTGACGGGCATCGCGAAGGCAGCGCCGACGCCTACAAGAACGCCTGCCACAGTCCCCGCAGCAATCGTCCTCCAGCGACGCCCCAGGGCATGACGCAGGATCTGCTGGCCGCCCGTGGGCGGAGGGGTAAGGATCATGACTGTTCTCCTTGGAGGTTCGAGCGCACCCACGCGGCACGCGCATTCAGCCGCCGTTCGAGGACACGGCGGGACGTCGAGGGTCGAGACGCGACCCCCTGAGTGTAGACCTGAACGAATCGGTCGAGCTGGCGCTCGGCCTCATCGCGAGGAAGCGATACGAGGGAGACGAGGCGAGGCAGCTCCTGGCCCGTCAGGTGCGCCGACAGCTGCGCGAAGGCCTGGGCCTGCTCGGGGTTCTTCCACGAGTCGGAGCGCCACGCCTTGTTGCCGGTGACCTGTCCGGGGTGAATCCGGTACAGCAGGCCCCAGGAGGCCAGTCGGCGGATACGGCCGCCCGCAGAGGCGACGCGTATCCACAGGTCGTAGTCTTCAGCGGGAACGCTACGGTAGCCGCCCACACGGTCGATGATGTCGCGCGTGGCCAGCATGGTCGGGTGACACACGGGGTTGGTGAGCAGCAGATGCCAGCCCATGTCCTCGGGCGTGATCTCGTAGGGCATGCGGGGCACCGGGCGGGAGCCGTGCAGCTCGATCATCTGCGTGAAGACCATGTCGTCGCCGCGCTCGATGGCGCGCATCGTACGCGTAAAGCGCTTCTTGAGGGACACGTCGTCGGCATCCATGCGGCCGACCAGACGCGAATCCGTGCGCTCCATCAGCTGGGTGAGGACGCGCGAGACGCCGCCCTCGCCGGGCGTGATGTCTTCGATGCGCAGGCGAGGATCGACCTCCCCGCCCTTCGACGCACCGCGGATCGCCTCTCCGACCGTCGAGTCGGAGGAGGAATCGTTGCCCACGACCAGCTCGGAGTCCTTGGGCATGGCGGCCAGGGTCGAGGCCACGGCACGCGCGATCGTGCCCGCGGCGTTACGCGCGGGCAGGATGACGGACAGCTCAGGCACGACCATCCCCCTGCTTGGCGGCCGCGTCCAGCGCACGCAGGTCGCGGTAGCGGCGACGCAGCGACATCGACGAGTGCGCAACGGCCACCGCAGCCAGGAAGGTGTAGAACACCATGAAGGGAGCTCCCAGGCCCCACAGGGCGAAGGACCAGCACACGACGCCCGGATCGGTGGGCAGCAGGATGAACGAACGCAGGTTACCGCCGCGCGTCTGCTTGCGGCCCGCCGCACGCACGAACTGCTCAGCCAGGATCTGGCTCATGAACTGGCCGGACGTCACCCACCCATAGACGAGCGCAACGACGGCCAGCCACCACGACTCGGGGCGGTAGACCATAACGGCCGCCGCGGTGCAAAAGTGGATCGCGGGGGAACGGAACGCGTCAGCGACGTGGTCCACCCACTCCCCCGTCTTCGACGACGCGCCCGTCACGCGCGACACCTGGCCGTCGGCGGAATCGAACATAAAGCCGACCGCCAGCGCCGTGCCCACGATCAGGCCGCTCCACCACGCGGGTTCGAGCGCGACGAGAACGATGAGGCCCAGCGTCGAAAAGCACACGGAAATGAAGCTGACGAAGTTAGGGGTCCAGCCGAAAGCCGCGCAGGCGGCCGCAACGACGCGAGCGGCGCCACGATTCACCCAGCGCATGTACGCGGGAACACCCGCGCCTGGCTTCTGGGCAGCGGCCAGCGCACTGCGATACGTCGTAAAACGTGTGCCCCACGAGGAGCCCGGCTCAAGCACGACGGGGAGACTCACTGCGCCTCTCCTTCCGCCGCCTGATCCGCGTCCGGGGCCGGAGCCTCGTCAGTGAAATCTTCGGGCGCGATGAAGCGGCGTAGCTTCGTCGACGACGTCGACGGCGTGTAGGGCAGATAGACGACGCGCGCGCCGACCTCCGCCATCTCTGCTTCGAGCTGAGCGCCCTTGGGGGTGTCCTTCCAGTCATCTCCCTTGAAGAGCACATCGAAAGGCTGGAGGCGCCACGCCAGGCGCTTGTCCTGATCCAGGTCCACGACCACCGCGTCCACGAAACGCAGCGACGACACGAGGTCGCAGCGCTCCTTGAGGGGAATCACGGGGGCGCGGCCCTTCATACGAATGAGGGCCTCGTCGGAGGTCACGCCGACGACCAGGCGATCGCAGCGCTCGCGCGCCGCGCGCAGGATGTTGAGGTGTCCCTGGTGGAACATGTCAAAACCACCGGGCACGTAGCCGGTAACAGGAGTGCGTTGCTGAGTCGTTTCGTCCACGTAACAAGTGTGCCATTTATCAGACGGTCAACGCGACGCTTACCCGCTAAATGACCGAAAGATCACGTCTCAGCGTTGCCCACCAAGTGACAATCACTTTCGCGGAAGCGCGCAATCACAGGCAAATATGACCGCCTGGCCGCACGCTTTCTGGTGACAGGGCACGACACGCCGAGCCTGGCCTCTCCGGCTTGAATACAACCTAGGCGCACCCATCCGCGCAGGTGACGAGGCGCCCACCGCGAGAGCCAGCCAAGGCCTCGTCGATGGGCGCCACGCTCAGCCGACGCGCGAGGCGAACGTTTGACACCCCGCGCGCCCAGCGTCAGCGCGAGAAGACGACCGTGCGGTTGCCGTTCATCAGGACGCGGCGCTCCGCGTGGAAGCGGACGGCCTGGGCGAGGACGCGGCGCTCCACGTCCTGGCCGAGGGCCACCATGTCCGGCGTGGAGTCGGCGTGGGAGACGCGGGTGACGTCCTGCTCGATGATCGGCCCCTCGTCGAGGTCGGCGGTCACGTAGTGGGCGGTCGCGCCGATCAGCTTGACGCCGCGATCGTGGGCCTGCGCGTAGGGGCGCGCCCCCTTGAAGGAGGGCAGGAAGGAGTGGTGGATGTTGATGACGCGGCCCTGCATGGCGCGGCAGACCCCGTCGGAGAGGATCTGCATGTAGCGCGCCAGGACGACGAGCTCCACCTTTTCGGAGGCAATGAGGTCGAGGAGCTGGCGCTCCGCCTGGGCCTTCGTGTCCTTCGTGACGGGGATGTTCAGGAAGGGGACGCCGTAGAACTGGGCGACGGGCGCCAGGTCCGGGTGGTTGCCAACGACCGCGATCACGTCGATGGGCAAGCCCTGCGTCTGCTGGCGGTACAGGAGGTCTGTGAGGCAGTGGCCTTCGCGCGACACCATGATGATGGTGCGCAGCTTGCGGCCCAGGTCGTCGACGCGGTAGGTGGCACCGAATTCTTCGGCGACGCTGGCCAGACCCTCGTCGATGGGCGCGCGGCCCTTCGGAGAGTCAACCTCGACGCGCATGAAAAAGGTACCCGTGTCGGAGTCGCCGAACTGCTGAGACTGGATGACGTTGCCGCCGGACTCGCCGATCACGCCGGTCACGGCGTGCACGATCCCGGGGCGGTCCGGGCAGGACAGGGTCACAACAAGCTGCGCGTTTTCAGTCATGGGAGCCAGTCTAGTCAGGTTCATACCCTTCAACGAGGCCGGGGCAGGGTTTGCGGGGGACGCCACGGGGTTGCGGGGTGGGGTTGTTGCTGGACGTGGCGAGGTCGCGTCGTTGCGGGCGGGTTTGCCGCCTAAGCGGGCACGATTGCCGTTTCGCGTAAGTTTCACGAGCCGCCAACCCCAGCGACCTAGTTTCACGCGCGTTTCACGCCTGGCTAGCCCGCCCCTGCCCCAATATTCCTGAGGATGCGCGCCCGAGCCGCGGCCAAATAGCGCCGACCGGCACGAACGCTGGCGCGTCGGCCCGATAGGTGGCACCCTTAACCCCTCAATGCGCACGTTAACCCCATAGGTGGAGCGTGGGCACCCCTGCCAGCACTTCCACCAAAGGGGTTAGCGCTCCAGTTATGGGGCCCAGGTAGCCACCCATCGGGTCCTGCTGCCACATTCCACGCTATATAACTGCAACGCCAGGAACCCTCCCGGACATTCGCTTGACACCAAAGCTGCCCAAGCTTTCATGTCGGGACCAATTCCCTGGACAGGCTGCTACGATGCGAGGCAGTGAACCCAGACCAAAGGAGCCAGCATGGTCCCCGCCGACGACGCGCAAGAGCCTGAGCCCACGACGCCTCAGATCACTGCGGGCAACAAACCGCCGACAGCGAGCTCCGATAGCAGTGCACGGCTGACCACAATGCCCGCTTGGCTAATGCATTGGTGGACCCCACTAGCTATTGCTGAAGGGCTACTGCGCTGGCCCCTCTTGCTCGCAATCTTCTGGGGAGGTCAACCCCATTGGCCATCATCAGGAGCGATGAAACTATGCGTAACGATTGTCGGAGCAGGTCTAGCATTCTCGGCCTGGCAGCAGAGAAGCCACGATAACGTGGTCAAAGAGAAGCAAGAACAGGCGACAATCGAACGCGATGACTACTGGAAGCGCCGCGAGCACATTTTCCATCTTCTCGACTCAAAGAATCCTGGCCTACGCCTCGGTGCAGTTGCACTACTCGCAGAATTGGCCGACTCTACACAACACAGCAAATTACTAAATGACACTGAGATCCGACAGCTTCACCAACACATCATCAACACCCTTTGCCTCCAAATTCGCCACGAGGGCCTAAACCTCGACACCGAAGGCAATGAACAAGAACACGCCGAAATCCAACGTGTAATTCTCGACGCCATTCTGACTCGAATTAACTGCGACAACACGAACAAATCCGAAGCAGCAGATTGGTCCAAAGTTCACATCCGCCTCACTGACACACATTTCCTAACTCCCATTAGAATACAGAACATAACGACTCACGCAACGATCGATCTTAGCAATTCAAATCTCGAACACAAACTGCGAATTTACGACTCTAAGATGGGACACATCATGTGGGTCAACACAAACTTTAAAAATGGAGCAGAAATCGGACAGCACGATAAGCCCGTCACCATTCAGATTGATGAAATACCACGAAATATCAGCAGAGGCTTATTCCAAAACACAACATTTATAACACGAGAACCAATATTGACGATCAGACCAACCCCTGAGCGGGAGAAATGTGCCCCATCGCACACAACAGAGTTCAGGGAGTGCATTTTTCTCAACAGAAACTGCCCTTACCAAAGCGAATGCGATTACCACGCCCATAACATTGCGAATGGCTCTAATTGTCAAGTCGCGACACAATGCAACTGCCCCACTACCTACTCAGAATCAAGTATCACCATAACGGACATTGCGTACAGAGAACAAAATAGATTTAGCGAATACATATTTTATAAATGCCAACTTAATTCAGTCAAACTCGACCTCACACACACAGAAATAGGGTTCACCCTTGAGGAATGCAGGATCAGAAACGGCCTGAAATTCGTTTTTAACAACAATGACCAAAGGGCATATCACGCTAGATACCCGCACGCTCCCCTTCGCGAACACCCTCAAGACACACCAAACTTCATAGTCCAGGGAAATATCTTTAATGCACAGCAGAATGAACCACCGATAACAATCTCTTTCAAAACACCTTTAAATATCGAACTTCCCTCCATTCCAATTAACTTCGACAACAACTATATTGTCAAACCAGAGGCTTTTGATGAGATAACGCAAACCAGACTTGCTGAAACTCCCAAAAAAATCCACCAACTACAATGCATACAACAGAATCAAGGTGCGAATTATTTTCATTTTGAAGATGCAGACGCCAAGGAATCTAAAGACCGTTATATCGAACCATGGGATACCGGTACTTATCGAGCCCCCATTTTATCCGCATCAGCCTGCACTTTACCTTCTCAAATGCAGCCAACTCATATTCAACAAGCATCAGATCATGACCTCGAGCTGCTCCGTCAAAATGCCGCTACAATGAGAGACGTCGCCGACGCAATACCTCTATATACGGACACGCTCAATAACTTTGCAGATGAGCAAGACGCTGCGAGCAGCTTTAAGAACGGCTCCTGCTACATTGTCACATCAGTTGAAACCACAAGCAATCCTATTTTAATTCTTGGCTCTTTCACATTGTCATCTACTCCCGTACGCCATTACGCGGATACTAAGCTAAGTTGGCGTTCGTCTAGTCATTTCCTTGTCATTAGCAATATAGCACCTATCAATGGGCGCGGAACAGCACGAGCCATTCTCGACTACGCTTCAGAGCACGCAGACTACTTGCGCAGTGATGTGAACGCAAGCAACATTCTGTTGCGTCACGCACTCGAAGTATTCGGTTTCAAGGAGTGCGGTACATTTACAGCAGATGACGGATCAACACGGATTGCATATGACTGGATCAAAGAGCCTGATCCTCAGGACTAAGAATACAGGTACTTACTACCTAGGCAATGAGATTGCGACCGGCCTTTGATGCTTGTTATGGCCGCATTATCGGTATATTTGGCAGCAAGCGATGGTCCACAGATAGGGTGATGGTATGCAGGTTCGAATCGTTTCCCCTGACGACCTCGAGTTTATCGAGGGGGCGTATGAGCATGCCCGGGCTTTCATGCAGGCGAATGGGAATGCGACTCATTGGCCCGACGGGTATCCGGGCCGGATTGACGCTGAGGAAGACATCGCGCGCGGGCACTGCTTCCTTGTGTCCGACGACGAGGGGCCACTCGCCGTCTTCTCTTTCACTCCCGGGCCAGACGAGACCTACGCGTCGATCGATGGCGCGTGGCATTCCGACGCCGACTACCACGTGATTCACCGCGTGGCCGCGGTACGCGGGCACGGCGTTGCTCGGGCGATCTTCACGTTCACGGCTTCGCACGCTGACTACCTGCGCTGCGACACCCACGAGGACAACGCGCCGATGCGGCGCGCGCTTACGTCCTTCGGATTCCGCGAGTGCGGCACGATCACGGTCGCCAACGGCACGCAGCGCGTCGCCTACGACTGGCTCAGGGACGCCCCGGCTTGCACAGCAACACGCTAGGCTCACGCCCTCGAGCGCTTGCCCGACAATCTCGCACGTAATTCTTCAACACCCCACACTCGAGAGACCTCAGAAACCGCGGAATTTCAACGTTGTGATTTCAAATATTGAAGGAGCCTCAATAGAATTACGTGCGACTTTTCCGGTGCTGCACCCGTTGAGGAGCGTTACACCCGATCAGAACAGGTGCAATGCTCACTGATCGGGTGCACGCCCTCATCGACGACAAGCTCTATCGCGGATACGCTTCGTAGGAGGAATGGACACCACGACTAAGCCCCATCCCACACACCGACGCTCCCGCCAACGCCGCATATCTGAGTCCCAAGCACCGACCACGAGGCACACCCATAACGGTGCAGCATCCATTCCGCCAAAGTGCAGACCCATTGAGCAAAAACAGCCAAATTTCGTGGAATTTTGGTGAATGGGTCTACGGTTTGGCGAAAGCCACCGCCTGGAACCACTACGCACACACCCATAAGCCCACACAGCCCGCTTCTAGCAACAGCTGACCACACTCAAGCTTGTTCCTAAGTGGTGTTACACCACTTAGCGGGGCATTACACCAGTTCGGAGATGGTGCAATGCTCCCTAACTGGTGCAATGGGCCCCAACTGGTGCAGGGCTGCCCGGCATGGCTCGCTGACATTTTGTTGGAGTAACTATCGAGCAGATCTTGCCGCGCGCAGGCTTGTTGCTCAGTAGCGTTGCACCACTTAGCGCAGCATTGCACTGGGTAGTAAGCAGTGCATTGCCGCGCTATCTAGTGCAATGCCTCGCTATCTAGTGCAATGCTGCCGCACCTAGTGAATTGCTCCATGATGCGGGTCTGCCGCACGTCACCGAGGTGCCACGACGCGCCACGTTCACATACAAAACCCGCAACAACACTGCCCGACCCCACAACAACCCCGCACACACACGGGCGCACGACAAGCCCACACCCAAACACACCCGCACACACAACCCGGCATACAAGCGGGCGCGCGCCCGGCCAATCAACCGGGCGCGCGCCCTTCCCACCAACCGCCACGAGGGCGGTAGCCTCACTTGATGAAGCCGAGCGCCTTGACGGCGTCGTACTCTTCCTGCAGGGCCTTGATGTTGTGGTCGATTCCGGCGCGGGTCGCGTCGGAGATCTCCAGGCCGTCGACGACCTGCCACTCGCCACCATCGGAGGTGACGGGGAAGCCGAAGTTCAGGCCGGCGGGGACGCCGTAGTGCGTGCCATCGGACATGACACCGGCGGTGACCCACTCACCCTCGGGGGTACCGTGGATCCACGAGTACATGTGGTCGATCGCGGCGTTCGCAGCGGAGGCGGCCGAGGAGGCGCCACGCGCCTCGATGATGGCGGCGCCACGCTTGGCGACGGTGGGACGGTAGTAGCTGGACAGCCACTCTTCGTCCACCAGCTCGGTCGCGGGCTTGCCGGCAACCTTCGCGAAGGAGACGTCCGGGTACTGGTCGGCCGAGTGGTTACCCCACACGACGACGTCCTTGATGTCGGCGTTCGCGGCGCCGGTCTTGTGGGCGAGCTGCGCGATCGCACGGTTGTGGTCGAGGCGCATCATCGCGGTGAAGCGCGACGCGGGGACGTCCGGCGCAGCGTTCTGGGCGATGGTGGCGTTGGTGTTCGCGGGGTTGCCCACGACGAGGACGCGCACGTCGTCGGCGGCGCCGTCGTTGATGGCCTTGCCCTGGGGGCCGAAGATGCCCGCGTTGGCCTCGAGCAGGTCGGCGCGCTCCATGCCGGCGCGGCGCGGCATGGCGCCCACCAGGTAAGCAACGTTGGTGCCCTGGAACGCACGGTTCACGTCGTCGAAGATCTCAACGCCGGCCAGGGTCGGGAACGCACAGTCGTCGAGCTCCATCGCGGTGCCCTCGGCGGCCTTGACGGCCTGCGGGATCTCGAGCAGGTTCAGCTTGACGGGCACGTCCGGGCCGAACAGCTGGCCGGAAGCAATGCGGAACAGGAGGGCGTAGCCGATGTTGCCGGCTGCGCCAGTGACGGTGACGATACGAGGTTCTGCCATGAGTGGCGCTCCTTTACAGTCCTGTGGGCGTGTGCCCTTGCAGTCGCGGGGTTCCCCGCGCTCTGTCTTCTAGGATACGTCGTCCGTCACACTCAGACCCGGGCACCCAGTCCCAGGACAACCCACCCAAGCAGTGATCTGCGACATACCAAAGGGGTGGAGCTCTCCACACAGAACCCATTTCGAACGTACAGTAGGACCATGTCCGACAACCGTCCCAGCCCCTCCCCCAGCGCCGGATCCGCGCGAGAATCGGCCCCCGCCTCGTCCCATATTGACGAGGCCGTGGCTCACTCCCACAATCACGTGCACTCTCCGGGCGCCGGGCACGGCGCGCACTCGCACGATCACTCTCATTCGTCGGCGTCTGCGGCGCGCCTGGGGTGGGCGCTCGCGGTCACGGGGGCGGTCGTCGTGGCCGAGCTGCTCGGCGCCTTCTGGTCGGGCTCCCTGTCGCTGGCAGCGGACGCGGGGCACATGGTCGTGGACGCCTCCGGCCTCGTTATCGCGCTGATCGCCACGCGCCTCATGCGCCGCCCGCGCGACGAGAAGCACACGTGGGGGTGGGCGCGCTCCGAGGTCTTGGCCGCCGCCCTGCAGGCCGGCATGCTCCTCGTCATCTGCGTCATGGTCGCGTGGGAGGGCGCGTGGCGCCTGGCATCCCCGCCCGAGGTCGAGGCCGGCCCCATGCTCCTCGTCGGCGTCGTCGGCCTGGTCGCGAACGTTGTGTCGTTGGTGATCCTCGCGGGCGGGCGCGAGGCGAACCTCAACATGCGCGCTGCGTTCCTGGAGGTCGCGAACGACGCGCTCGGCTCTCTCGCGGTCATTGCCGCGGCAGGGGCCGAGTGGGCGTTGGGGTGGACCCGCGCCGACGCGATCGCCTCCCTGCTCATCGCCGTCCTCATGGCACCGCGAGCGCTCACGCTCCTGCGCCGCTCCGTTGCGATCCTCATGGAGCAGGCACCCGCCAGCGTGGACATGGCCAAGCTACGCGCGCACATGCTGGGCATCGACGGCGTGCAGGGCGTGCACGACCTGCACGTGGTAGCCGTCTCCTCTCACCTCGTCACCGTCACGGCGCACGTGACTGTCACGCACGAGGCCGACGGTCCCACACGCGACCGCATCGTCCACGAGCTGGGCGAATGCGCGTGCCATCACTTCCCCATCGCGCACTCCACGTTCCAGCTCGAATGCCCCGAGCACGCGAGCCACGAGCACATCGAGCACTAAGCGACACCTCGTCCCCACAAACAGCGAGGCGGCGGGAGCTTCACGCTCCCACCGCCCCCCAAGGATCAGATGCGATTACTTCGTGCGATTCGCGCGGTAGTACTCGATGAGAGCGCGGGTCGACTGATCCTGCGCCTCCGGGGCCTCGGACGAGCCCTCGATGGCGGGGAGGATCTGCTTGGCCAGGACCTTACCCAGCTCGACGCCCCACTGATCGAAGGAGTCAATGCCCCACACGGCACCCTCGACGAAGGTGATGTGCTCATACAGGGCGATCAGCTGGCCCAGGACCGACGGGGTCAGGGACGGAGCCATGATCGACGTCGTGGGACGGTTGCCGGTGAACACGCGGGCGGAGACGATGGCCTCGGGCGTGCCCTCAGCGCGCACCTCCTCGCTGGTCTTACCGAAGGCCAGGGCCTTGGTCTGGGCGAAGAAGTTCGACAGGAACAGCTCGTGCATGTCGGCGTCACCATCACCCAGCGCCCACGTCGGGTTCGCAAACGCAATGAAGTCGGCGGGAACCATGCGGGTGCCCTGGTGAATCAGCTGGTAGAAGGCGTGCTGGCCGTTGGTGCCGGGCTCGCCCCAGAAGACCTCGCCGGTCTCGTAGGTGACGGGGCTGCCGTCGCGGCGCACGGACTTGCCGTTGGACTCCATGGTCAGCTGCTGCAGGTACGCGGGGAAGCGGTGCAGGTACTGGGAGTAGGGCAGGACGGCGTGCGTGTCGGCGCCCAGGAAGTTTGAATACCAGACGTTGAGCAGGCCCATCAGCAGGGGCACGTTCTTCTCGGGTGCGGCCTCGGCGAAGTGACGGTCCATCGCGTTGAAGCCGGCGAGGAAGTCGGCGAAGCCCTCGGGGCCGATCGCGACGGCCAGGGAGGTACCCACGGCGGAATCCACGGAGTAGCGGCCGCCCACCCAGCTCCAGAAGCCGAAGGCGTTGGCCGGGTCGATGCCGAACTCGGCGACCTTGTCCAGGGCGGTGGACACGGCGACGAAGTGCTTGGCGATGGCTTCCTTCTCGGAGGCCTCGTCGGTGACCAGGCCGCGCTCACGCAGGGCGTCGAGCAGCCAGGCGCGCACGACCTTGGCGTTCGTGATGGTCTCGAGCGTCGTGAAGGTCTTGGAGGCGACGATCACGAGGGTCGTCTCGGGGTCCAGGTCCTTCGTGGTCTCGCCCGCGTCAGTGGGGTCAATGTTGGAGATGAAGCGGCATTCCAGGCCCTCCTGCACGTAGGGCTTGAGGGCCTCGTACGCCATGACGGGACCCAGGTCGGAGCCGCCGATGCCGACGTTGACGACCGTCTTGACGGGCTTGCCGGTGATGCCGACCCACTCGCCGGAGCGGACGCGGCGGGCGAAGGCGTAGACCTTCTCCAGGACCTCGTGCACGTCGGCAATCGCGTCCTGGCCGTCCACGGTCAGGGAGTCGGTCGCGGGGCGGCGCAGCGCGGTATGCAGGACGGCGCGGTCCTCGGTGATGTTGATGTGCTCGCCCGCAAACATGCGGTCGCGCAGGTCCGCCACGCCCGTCTGCTCGGCGAGCGCGAGCAGGTGGTCCAGCAGCGTGGGGCACACGAGGTTCTTCGACAGGTCGACGTGCAGGTCGGCGGCCTGGAAGGTGAACTTCTTCGTGCGTTCGGGGTCATCCGCGAACATCTTGCGCAGATCGGGCTCAAAGGTGTCGGCCAGCTGGTCGAGCTTGTCCCACGCGGGGGTCATCGTCGGGTCGATCACGGGGATATCACTCATGGGTGCTCCTGACAGTAGGGATATGTAACTCCCAGTTTAGCGGTCAATGCGCCCTCGGTCACCCTCGTTTTCCCTGACGACGGACGAGGCCGTGGACCGTGAGCGGTCACGGAACCACGGCCTCGTCAATCCCTGGGAAAACGGGACGGACTTCCTACTCGACGGGGTCGTCGATGGGGATCGGGGTGGCCTCGATGCCCGGGTTCTGCAGGGACACGATGCGCTGGACGGGGAGGAGGTCGAGCCACCACTGGGCGAAGGGGCGGCGATTCTCGATGTCCAGATCGTCAAACATCCGCTTGACAGGACGCGCCTCCATCGCGGCGCCGACCTGGCCGATGTAGTAGGCGCCGCGGTCACCACGCTCGAACTGGCCGACGAGCTGCTCGAAGGCGCGTGCCACGAGGCGCGTGGCGAGCAGGCGGTCGTAGGGCGAGGGCGAGCCACCCTGCTGCATGTGGCCGAGTGCCTGATGCCGCACGTCGTAGATGCCCTCGGACTCGGCGTTGAACACGTCGGCCAGGAAATCCCGGTCGTAATACTGCGACGCCGACTCGTTGACGAGCGTCAAGAAGAGGCGGCGGCCCGACTTGAAGGAGCCAACCATGCGCTCTGCGTCCGCGGCGATCTGCTGGAGGGAGGGGGACTCCTCGTTGATGTACATGTACTCGGCGCCGCTGGACAGGGCGCTCATGAGAGTCAGGTAGCCGCAGCGTCGGCCCATCGTCTCGGCGATGAAGCAGCGCTTGGAGGCGGCCGCGCTCTCCTTGATGCGGTCGATCGCCCACGTCGCGTTGTTGATGGCCGTGTCCGTACCGATCGCAAGCTCGCAGCCGGGCAGGTTGTTATCGATGGAGGCGGGGATCAGCAGCATCGGGATGCGGAACGCCGGGTAGCGGTCCTTTTCCGCCTGGATCGCGTGGACGCCCAGGTAGGCGTTCATGCCGCCGATGACGAGGAGGGCGTCGATCTCGTTGCGCTCGATCGCGCGTCCCAGCGCGTAGAACTGCTCGATCGGCGGGACATCGCGCTTCGTGCCCAGCTCCGCGCCTCCCTTGAAGGCCCAGCCTTCGACGTCGGACCAGCTCAGCTCGCGCACGCGATCATCCGCCAGGCCACTCCACGAACCATCGACGCCCAGCATCGTCCAGCCGCGCGCGATGCCCAGGCGCACGGCCACGCGGGCCGCCGTGTTCATGCCGGGGGCCAAGCCACCCGCATGCAGGATCGCGACGCGCTTGATGTCGCCCGTGGGCTCGGGAATCAGCTGCGGGGGCGTGGACAGCAGGTGATAGATGCCCACCATCGAGGAGAAGGACGAGCCGCGCGACGCCTGGGCAGCAGCGTAGTCGCCCGCGGCAATGAGATCTTTGACCGCGCGCGTATCGTGGACGGCCTTCATGAGGGGGACGCGGGTGATGCGGTTGCGACGAACGCCCAGGATCACAGGTTCGTCCTCGCCCGTGGACGCCAGGATCTCCTGGACCGCCGCGTAGCCCAGCAGAGTCGACATCCAGCGGTCGTAGGCCGACGGGGTGCCGCCGCGCTGCACGTGCCCAAGGATCGTCACGCGGGCATCCTCACCCGTACGCTCCTCGATCGTGTCGGCGACGAGCTGGGTGGACAGTTCGTTGCCGTCGCGGTCATGCGCGCCCTCAGCGACCAGGACGATGGACTCGCGGCGGCCCGCCTCGCGCCCCAGGCGCAGGTGCTCGGCCAGATCGTCCTGCCATCCCGGTCCTGCGGGGTCTTCGGGCGTGAAGACGTAGTCGGCGCCGCCCGCGACGGCCGCCATGAGGGGCAGGTAGCCGCAGTGGCGTCCCATGACCTCGACGACGAATGTGCGCTGGTGCGAGGCAGCGGTGCTGGTCAGCTGGTCGATCGCGTCCAGGATGCGGTGCAGGGCGGTGTCCGCGCCGATCGTCATGTCGGTGCCGACCATGTCGTTGTCGATCGAGCCGACCAGGCCGACGATGATGAGGGCCGGATGAGCGTCCGCGAACTCCTGCGTGATGACGCCCTCGGCGACCAGCTCAGCCACGTGCTGGGGCCATTCCTTACGGAACTCGTTCGTGCCCGACAGGGAGCCATCGCCGCCGATCACGACCAGGTGATCGATGCCGTGCTCCAGCAGGTTCGCGGCAGAGCGATGACGGCCCTCGTAGGTGCGGAATTCAGCGGAACGAGCGGTGCCGATGACGGTGCCACCCTCGGCGAGAATCGAAGACACGTCCGACCAGCCCATCTTCTTGATGGAATCGCCCCCGTCGCACGCCCCCTGCCAGCCTTCCAGGATCGCATAGGGCTGCGCGCCCTTCGCCAACGCCGTGCGCACCACTGCGCGGACGGCCGCGTTCATGCCCTGGGCGTCGCCGCCCGAGGTCAGGACACCGATACGGACTGTGCTCATGATTCTGCCATCTTTCATTGACGGAGCGGGCCGCGAGGCCCAGTGTGCCTAGCGTGTCCTATTCTACGTGACCTGCGCCTCCACCACTAGGGCCAAACTCCCATTTACCGAGAAAACGACAAGTGCGCGCCCGCCGGAATCGGCGGGCGCGCACAGGGCGGATCAACGGGACCTACGCGGTGGCGTCCGCGCCGTTGCGGGCGGCGGAGTCGGCGAGCTCCTCGGGGCTGACGACGCCCTCGACCGACACGCGGTCCAGGTAGGCCATGCCGTCAAACGCGAGCTCACGGGCGTTCTCCGGGTCACCCTCGTTACCAATGGAGCCGTGGGCCATGCGATCCACGACCAGCGCGATCGCACCGTCGCCCGTCACGTTCGTCGCGGTGCCGAAGGAATCCAGCGCGATGTAGGTGGCGATCATGAGCGCAACCTGCGCGTCGTCGAAGCCCAGCATCGAGCTGAGCAGGCCGGTGGCCGCCATGATGGCGCCGCCGGGGACGCCGGGGGCAGCGACCATCGTGATGCCGAGCATGAAGATGAAGCCGACCCACTGGAGGCTGGACACCGTCAGGCCCTGGGTCAGGACGATCGCGAACGCGAACGCGAAGATCTTCGAGGTCGAGCCAGCCAGGTGGATCGTCGCGCACAGCGGAACCGTGAAGGAAGCAACCGCGTCGGACACGCCATTCTTCTTCGTCTGACGCAGCGTCACCGGGATGGTGGCCGCAGAGGACGAGGTGCCCAGCGCCGTCAGGTAGGCGGGCATCATGGTCAGCAGCGCCTTGATGGGGTTGCGGCGAGCAACCGCGCCGGCGACACAGAACTGAGTCAGCAGGATGACGACCTCGAGGACCAGGACGACGACCACGACGCGCAGCAGCGTGCGGATAACGGAGGCAGCCTCACCGGTGTAGGTCAGGTTCAGGAAGATGCCGAAGATGTGCAGGGGCAGCAGCGGGATGATGATCGTCTCGATGAGGCGCGTGATGATGGCGCGGAACTCGATGAAGCCCTTACGCAGGACGCCGCGCGGAACCATCGACAGGCCCAGGCCCACCACGAAGGACAGCAGCAGAGCCGTCATAACCTGCAGGGGCGCGGGCATCTCGATCGTGAAGTAGGACTCCAGGGCGCTACCGGGCTCCGCCACCGAGGCCAACTGCGTAGAGGCGAGCAGGCGCGGGAACAGGGCGGCGCACACCAGGAAGGTCAGGAACCCCGAGAAGAGCGTCGAACCGTAGGCAATCGCCGTCGTGATGCCCAGCCACTTGCCGGCGCCGCGACCCAGATCCGCAATAGCGGGGGTCACCAGGCCGATGATGATGAGCGGGATAGAGAAGGAGAGGAACTGGCTGAAGATAGCCGAGAACGTCGCGAAGATACGGCCGATCTCCACGGGAACCAGGTGGTTGCCGCCGACACGGATCGATCCAAGGACGGTCGCGAGGATGATCGCAGCGATCACCCACACGAGGATTCCAGACTTACGCAGGAACGCGCGCATGTGTTTCACCTTGAGAATAGGGACGATGGGTCACCCACAGCATGCCCGACCTTTACGAATACTTGAACTCGAAACCACGATGCGGGATATGCGTGACGCATCCCCCTCGAATCTCTCATCCTTGACGAGGCCGGGGTTTGCCTTGGAGCCTCAACGATCCCTCGCGCGTCAGCGAACCGCCATCGTGGACACGAACGGAGCTAGATACCAGATAATCGCGGCGAGGATCACGTACACGATCGCGTCGGCGAGTCGGCCGCGTGACGCGAACCATGGTCGCCCGGGCGTCCACAGGCGCACAATCCCCATTCCGACAAGGACTGCGACCATCAGCATGACGGCACGATGACGGTGATCCGTCACGGCAAGGGCAATAACTCCGAGGACTGCGCTAGCGCTCAGGGCAGCACCGAGAAACGCGCCCAGTCGCGCGCGCACGGTCCTTTCCTCGTTCTCCACGTCCCCTACCCTAGCGTACGATCGGCCACAATCCACCCGCGGTTCACCCTGGTCCCGCTAACCCGGCCCAGGCCTCGTCCCGAAAGAGTGCCACAAAATGAACGCGAGCGGGTTTAGGATAGAACGAAAGGCTTATGAGCCGCAGCATATCTTCTCGTCCCAAAGGAGTATTTCGAGTGTCTCGTTTCATCGTCGTCGCCCCCGGTTCGTCGGAGGCAGCCGCCCTCGCCACCGAAGAACTTGCCCGCGTTCTTGGCGTCACCACCGTTGACGCCCTCGCCGGCACCAGCGCCGCCGACGCCGCCCTGCGTCCCGCCACCGCTCTGCCCGCCGCCGTCGAAGCTGTGCGCGCCGCCGGTGACGACGCGCTCATCGCCCCCGCCCGCGAGGCCTCGAACCGCGCCTTCGACCACGTCGCTTGGAACCTGAACCTGGCCGCCTCCACCCGCGCCGGTGTCGTCCTCGCCTTCGATGCCGAGGGTGCCAGCGCCGAACTGCTCGCCGATGAGATCGCCGCCGCCCGCCTGCGCGCCAAGGCCGCAGCCGCCTCCGTCGTCGCCGTCGTCCTGACCGGTGGCGCGCCCGAGGTCGCCTGCGACCTGCCCGTCCTCGCCCTCCCCCTCGGCGAGGAAGCAGCCGCCGCCCTGCGCGCGACCGCCGTCCCCACGGCCGTGACCCCGCTCGCCTTCCAGGCCGACCTCATCGAGCGCGCCCGCGCCGACCGCAAGCGCATCGTCCTGCCCGAACCCGACGACGACCGCGTCCTGCAGGCCGCCGCCCAGGTCCTCGCCGCCGGCATCGCCGACATCACCTTCGTGGGCGACGCCGACTACGTCGCCAAGCGCGCCGGTGAGCTCGGCATCGACCTGAGCGCCGCCCAGGTCGTCTCCGTGGACGACCCCGCCTACCGCGAGCGCTACGCCGAAGAGTTCGCGCGCCTGCGCGCCAAGAAGGGCGTCACCCTCGAGCAGGCCCGCGAGAAGGTCACCGACGTGTCCTACTTCGGCACCATGATGGTCCACATGGGTGACGCCGACGGCATGGTCTCGGGCGCTGCCCACACGACCGCGCACACGATCGTTCCCTCCTTCCAGATCATCAAGACCGCCCCCGGCGTCTCCGTCGTCTCCTCCATCTTCCTCATGGCGATGAAGGACCGCGTGTGGGCCTTCGGCGACTGCGCAGTCAACCCCAACCCCACGCCCGAGCAGCTCGCCGACATCGCCGTGACCTCCGCGCGCACCGCCGCACAGTTCGGCGTCACCCCGCGCGTCGCCATGCTCTCCTACTCCACCGGCACCTCCGGGGCCGGCCCGGACGTTGACGCCGTCGTCGAAGCCACCCGCCTCGCCCGCGAGAAGGCCCCCGAGCTGGCCATCGAAGGCCCCATCCAGTTCGACGCGGCCGTCGATGCGGCCGTCGCCTCCAAGAAGCTGCCCGGCTCCGACGTCGCCGGCAAGGCCACCGTTTTTGTCTTCCCCTCGCTGGAAGCCGGAAACATCGGCTACAAGGCCGTCCAGCGCTCCTCCGGCGCGCTCGCCGTCGGCCCCGTCTTGCAGGGCCTCAACAAGCCCGTCAACGACCTGTCGCGCGGCGCCCTCGTCGAAGACATCGTCAACACCGTCGCCCTGACCGCCGTCCAGGCCCAGGGCTGACGGGACCCAGGTCCCGGGGTCCGGTTACTATTGACGGTAACCGGGCCCCGGCCTCGTACTTTTCCTCCCCATCCCCCCAACACGAAAGGCGAACGCGTGTCCTCGTCCTCCGTCCTCGTTATTAACTCCGGTTCCTCCTCCATCAAGTACCAGCTTGTCGACCCCGAGACCGGCGACGCGATCGCCAAGGGCCTCGTCGAGCGCATCGGCGACCCCATGGGCCTCATCAAGCACGTGCACGGCGACGCCGTCACCGAGGAAGAGCTCCCGGTTCCCGACCACACCGTCGGCATGCGCGAGGTCCTGCGCCTCTTCGACACGGAGGGCCCGAACCTGGCCGAGGCCGGCATCCTCGCCGTCGGCCACCGCGTCGTTCAGGGCGGCCGCCACTTCGACGGCCCGGCCCTCATCACCAACGAGGTCCGCGATCTCATCGAAGAGCTGTGCCCGCTGGCACCCCTGCACAACCCCGCCCACCTCAAGGGCATCGACGTGGCGCGTCAGCTCATGCCCGACGTCCCCCACGTCGCCGTCTTCGACACCGCGTTCTTCCAGCAGCTGCCGGACCGCTCGGCCCTGTACGCCCTGGAGACCGAAACCGCCGAGAAGTACTCGGTTCGTCGCTACGGCGCCCACGGCACCTCCCATCAGTTCGTCTCCCAGGAGATCGCGAAGCTGGAAGGCCGCGACGACCTCAAGCAGATCGTCCTGCACCTGGGTAACGGCGCGTCCGTGTCCGCCGTCAAGAACGGCAAGCCGATCGACACGTCCATGGGCCTGACCCCCCTCGAGGGCCTCGTGATGGGCACCCGCACCGGCGACATTGATCCCGCCGTCGTGTTCCACCTGCAGCGCGTGGCCGGCATGAGCGTCGACGAGGTCGACACCCTTTTCAACAAGAAGTCCGGCATGAAGGGCATGACGGGCGAGTCCGACATGCGCTCCGTGTGGGACATGATCCACAACGATGACGACCCCGAGGCCCAGCAGCGCGCCCGTACCGCCATGGACGTCTACATCAACCGCCTGCTGAAGTACGTGGGTTCCTACACCGCCGAGCTGGGCGGCCTGGACGTCATCACCTTCACCGCCGGCATCGGCGAAAACGACGCAGCAGTGCGCCGCGAGCTGGCCGAGGCCCTCGCTCCCTTCGGCGTCAAGATCGACGTCGAGGCGAACAAGGTTCGCTCCGGCGAGCCGCGCGTCGTCTCCACTGCCGACTCGGCCGTGACAATCTACGTCTTCCCGACCAACGAGGAGCTGGCGATCGCCCGCCAGGCACTGACCTTCGCCTGATCGGCTATTCCGCACGAGGCCGGGGTTCCCGCGTGGGCCCCGGCCTCGGGCGTATCCTGGGAATGTAGCGCGAGCAAGGAGGCCCTCATGAACAACGACGTGTCAACCTTTCTAACGTATAAATTCTCACGTTACGTCCAGGTAAGTTCACTGCAAATTACAACTGCGAAGAAGCACCAAGATCCCAACAAAGGTTAACTAAAGAAAACCTAATCTAGCGAATATAATCACACCCTATACGCAACACCATTCATACCGGAGCGCAACAATGAGCAAACGAAGCCATCTGTTTAAAGTCAAAAAAGGGCAACTGTACTACGACAACAAACCTATCGGCAATTCTGAACACAATCCTGGATTCTCGCGCCTCTACTTTGAGGACGAGCCCCTCAGTGAAGACGGGGCAAATGGTGTCGTTTTTCGCGCATCACACAGCATACTCGGCATTCAGCAAGCCGTTAAGGTCTTGAGACCAGAGAAGGCTAGCGACTTCAGAAAAGCGAAGAACGAGGCAAAAAAGAATGCGAATCGAAACTTAGGGAATTCCGTAGCACATATCAACGACGCTGGAATCTACGAATACCCATCAGATATTTTCTTTGCAGTTATGGAAATCGTGAACGACGCAAAGACCCTCAAAGAGTGGATCAAACTTCGAAATCAATCACTACAAGAACTAGAGAACGACGCAAAGACCGATAAAATGCGTCTCCAAAATCGCAAGCTACGCAGTTGCGCACAAGCATTAAACGTGACAAGCGGACTACTCTTATGCACTGGCACATTATACGAAAACGACATGACACACGGCGACCTACACACAGGCAACCTGCTAATCTCAGATACCGAAATAACAAGAACTAATTTACTTCGGTTCACAAACATCGCAACCCCCGGCTCTCTCACACCAGCAGACATTCGAATCATCGACATCGGAACAAGCAAAGCTACAGGAACAAATAGACAAATCGGAGAGATGAGAGATGTTGACAAACTTATTCAAAATACACGAGACATCCTTTCACCCCTTCTTACACACTTTAAGACATCACTCGCCGAATGGCTAACGCTAGAGAATAACAAGAAGAAGAAACGAGGTCTGTCAACATGGAAACACAACAACACACCCATCTCCCCCGCCACCCTCGCCGGAGATCTTCTTCGACTCACAATTGTCCTTAACCTAGTTCTCGGATTCGCCACAAATGCACCCAACAAAAAAGGGTGCGTAACACTCGAAGACGATGAAGTCTCCGCCTTCAACCAATGTTTTTCATCAGATATTCCCAATATGGAGATTTCTTTCAAATTTGGAGGTTCTCAAAACAAATTGGACTATTACTCCACAGTTTCTGCTGGACTCAGCATTAATTGGCCAAAAGTATGGGAGACTATTGCTCGCAAGTATCCCGCGATTACCTCTTATCATATTGAAGAGGAGTCAGCAGGAGTTTACAAATTAGAACCCACGAAATAATAGTACAAGATCTTCGAATAGCTACACATCCTTGTTCGTAATATAAGCCCACTTCGGCAGTCCCACATCTGCCTTAGATCCGTCCCGAGGCACAGCAGCGCGCCCGCGTCGCCATGGACGTCTACATCAACCGCCTGCTAAAGTACGTGGGGTCCTACACCGCCGAGCTGGGCGGCCTGGACGTCATTACCTTCACCGCCGGCATCGGCGAAAACGACGCAGCAGTGCGTCGCGAGCTGGCCGAGGCCCTCGCTCCCTTCGGCGTCAAGATCGACCTGGAGGCGAACAAGGTTCGCTCCGGCGAGCCGCGTGTCGTCTCCGCTGCCGACTCGGCCGTGACGATCTACTTCTTCCCGACCAACGAGGAGCTGGCGATCGCCCGCCAGGCGCTGACCACAGCCTGATTGTCAGGTTTGTTCGAGGCCGGGGTTCCCACGTGGGCCCCGGCCTCGGGCGTATCCGTCGCGCGCATTGACTTCACCCCCACACGGCGGCTACTATCAATAGTGGTAACGGCGAGCAAGTCCTCGCAGAGTGCCAATCCGCGGGCCCACGAGCGCACACGTTGCGCCGTGGGTCTTTGCGTCTCTCAGTGAGGAGGAACAGGCTCTTCGCTTATATCGACGAAGTTGGCGAGGCCGGGGTTCCCCCGTGGGGCCCCGGCCTTTCGGCGTTAGAGGCAGACAGCGTTGGGGGCGAAGCGTTGTGCCACTGTGCTGGATGGGGAGAATTGGTCGCGAAGGCGGTTGTGGCCCAGGTGCGGGGCGTCGGGCCGCGCCCCTGCTTGTCAGATGCTGCTTGTGGATAGGAACGGCGCATCTGGATAGGAAACGACATATCCGGATAGGTTAATAACCTATCCGGATGCCCATAACCTATCCGGATGCACGCAACCTATCCAGATGTTGGGAGCGCCCCTCATGTCGGGAGAGGCTCCCAGCAACATGACTCGTCCTGTGAGCCAGGGGCGCGCGGGCTCCGGGCGTATCCTGGGATGGTAGCGCGAGCAAGGAGGCCCTCATGAACGACGACGTTTCTACCCTGGCCGAGTGGATTGCGGATTCCCCGTCAACCGTGTTTTTCGGCGGCGCGGGCGTCTCCACTGAGTCCGGGATCCCCGATTTTCGCGGGGCGAACGGCTTCTACTTTCAGGAGCGCGAGATTCCCCTCGAGACGGTGCTGAGCATTGACTTCTTCACCAAACACCCCGAAGCGTACTGGGAGTGGTTCCACGAGATCTACCGCCCGGTGGAGCCCAACGGTGCACACAAAGCCCTGGCGTCGCTAGAAGCGGCGGGCCGGATGGATGCGGTCGTCACGCAGAACATCGACGGCCTGCACCACCGGGCCGGGTCGCGCGCCGTGTGGGAGCTGCACGGCAACTGGGAGCGCCTCGTGTGCACGGGCTGCGGAATGGTCGCACCCCTGGGCGAGGCCGTCACAGTCGACGGGGATCCCGTGCCCGCGTGCCCATCGTGCGCCTCCCAGATGCGCCCGGACATCGTCATGTACGGGGAGTCCTTGGATCAGGGAGTCATCGAGGCCGCCGTGTCTGCCATCGCGCGGGCGTCCACGCTGATCGTGGCCGGCACGTCCCTCGTGGTCTACCCGGCGGCGGGCCTCATCAACTACTTCTCCGGGGACCACCTGGTGCTCATGAACGCCACCCCGACCTCGGCCGACGCGCACGCGGACCTGATCGTCCGCGACCCGGTCGCCCGCACGTTCGACCAAGTTATGGCCGAGTTGCGCGAGGAGGGGGCCATCTGAGCGGTAGCGAGTAGCTCACCCCGGGTACACATTCGGACAGGACGCGCTTACGTGTAGGTCGTTCACCTAGCCAGGTTCTCATGTCCTCTCCCTGAAGCGACGCCTCATCAAGGAGCGAACGAGGCATCCTCAAAGCCCGCATACCCGAAAGCTGGCGATCCGTTGTAGTTCTTGTGCGTCTTGCTGACAAATGCTCCCGCCTCGGCGACTTCATCAAGATAAGCAACCAGCATCTGGCCCCCTTTGGCTAGATAGACGGAAACCCACGCCGCAAGGGCGTGGGTCTTCGATGTGGCACTCTGAGCGCTAGCTCCGTTATCACTTTCTATCTTAGACACGAGCGTTACCCATGTCTATCGGAGCCTCCTATGCCTGTCGGGTCCAGGAGACTAGCCCCTCTCCACGTCACGCCGACAGGCCCGCGGGGTCCACGAGGGAGAGGGCTCGCGGTGCTCGGGAGACCCGCACGCTCTGGCCCCACGTGAGGGTGAGGCGGTCGGATTCCATGCCATCACCGAACAGGACGAGGGACTCGGATCCAACAACAAGGCTCAGCTCCTCACTGTCCGCCAGGATCCCCTCGGTGTGCTCGATGCTGGTGTGGGGGGAGGGCCACGCCTCACGCACGAACCAGGCGAGCGAGGACGAGGTCGGCGCGGGCAACTCCCCCATCGCTCGGCCACGCTTCAGGGAGGCGCCCCATCCCGTCGCCCCGGTCCCGGTTGAGACGACGACTCCGGAGGAAGACTGGCGCTCGACCTGGGAGCCGAGGCTCAGCTCATAGCGTGCGCTTTGGTGGCTCGGGTGGCCGATGAACACCTCGTTGAGCGCGGTGATCGTGCGCGAGTCGTCGGAGGTCGCGCGTACCATCGTCAGCTGGTCCACTCGCAGGTCGGCGCCCGCATCGATACAACCGAGAGCCGAAACCCCCTGGTCGGGCGTGCAGCGCACGAGCACGCCGGCGTTCGACTGAGGGACGGAGTTGACGCCGACCACGACCTGGTCGCCCGCGTATTTGGCGACGTTGGCGACCAGGCCGTCGGGACCGACGACAACGATGACGTCCTCGGGGGCGAAGAGGAAGCGCGACAGGCTCTCGCGCGACACGTCGGCGCTCGCCCACCCCTCCGGGATGCCCGCGCGCACGCGGGCCAGGGCTGCCACGTGTGACTCGTGGGCACGCTCGACAGCGTCGAGGGTGCGCCCACGGCGCCGCAGGACGAACTCGACCTGACCGCGCGTGGAGTAGCGGTCCATGAGTTCGTCATACTCGGTCGGGCGTCGGACGATGACGGCGCGGCGACGCATGGCTACTTGCCTGCCTTCTTGGAGCCGGTGAATGCCGAGACGAGATCGCTGAGCACGTCGGCGGTGATGGTGATGTCGCCGAAGGACGGCATGTTCTTGGCCAGTTCCTTGAGGGCGACGGCGCGCGCCACCTCTGGTCCGGCCTCGCCGAGGGCCCTGACGTAGGATGCATCGGTCGCAGTCCGCGCGGCACCAGCGGTCTTCCAATCCGCCTCGTAGGCTTTGGCTTTTTCGACGATGCGTCGCGCTTCTGCCTCGACGGCGATCGCGTCGGCGGCGGCCTTCTCTTCGGCCTCGCGCCGCGCGTTGTGGCCTTCCTGGTCAACCAGGTCGGCGCGCTTACGGGCCAGATCAAGCTTGGACTGCATCTCATTTTCGGAGATCTGTGACTCGCGTTCGACGGCGAGAGCGCGACGTTCGTAGAGGGCGCGGTCGGCCTCGGCTTGGAGTTGCTCGAGGAGCGGGGCGCGCAGGGAGGACTCGACCCCCTCGTCCGGGCGCAGGCTCATGAGGCGCACATCGACGACGGCGACGCCGGTGGCGCGCAGCCGCTCGTCCGATTCGAAGGCCTCTTCGAGGATCTGGCCGACGCGATCCAGAGAACCGGAGATGGCCTCGGACAGGGGCATCTTGCCAATGGACGAGGCCAGGGCCGAGTGGGCGATTCGGGTGACGGTTTCGTCGATCTGCCACAACCCCTGCGCATCATTGCTCGCGTCTCGGGGGTACAGGTCGAAGTCGTAGTGCGAGGCGGCGGCCTCGGCCTCCTCGATGCGGTAGGTGATGGCGACTTGGGCGCTGACGTTTTGCTGGTCGGCGGAGGGGACCTGCACGAGGAAGCTGTGGGTGCGGTTGGCGGTGGGTACTTCCGCGAGCGCGCAGCGTCCCGCGCGCAGCCAGAAGGACTGGCCGACGCCGGAGCGGATGGTTTGCCCGGCCCGGATTTGGACGACGTGGTCGCCGGCGCCGCCCTGGTAGCGGATGAGGAAGGGGTGGTGGTGGAGGGTTCCCATGATGGCTCCTTGCTTGGGTGGTCTCCCACTTGTTTGTGTCATACTGACGATAATCCGCATCAGCATTTAATGTCAACTCGACACAAATAGGTTATGCTGACACTATGACTGAACCCCTCACCATCCCGGTCGCCGTCGACGTCGTGGCTCTGACGGTCATCGACCACACCCTGCACACGCTCGTCGTGCGCCGAGGTATCGAGCCCTTCAAGGACCACCTGGCCCTGCCCGGCGGCTTCCTGCGAGAGGGTGAACAAACCGAGCAAGCCGCCGCGCGCGAGCTCGAAGAGGAAACCGGCATCACTCCCCCGGGCCACCTCGAGCAACTGCGCACCTACGGCCCCATCGGACGAGACCCCCGAGGCCCCATCCTCTCCGTCGTCTACCTCCTCCTCGCCCCATCTTTTTCACCCACGCGTGCAGGCGGCGACGCCGCCGGAGCACTGTGGTGCCCGGTCGATGCGCTCCTCGCGCCCGACTCACCCCTCGCCTTCGACCACGCCACCATCCTCGCCGACGGGGTAGAGCGCGCACGCTCCAAGATCGAATACTCACCCCTGGCCACCTCCTTCTGCGGCCCCGAGTTCACGATCACCCAGCTGCGCACCACCTACGAAGCCATCTGGGGATCGGCCCTCGACCCGCGCAACTTCCACAGAAAAGCAACGAAAACAGCCTCCTTCATCAAAGCGACGGGTGCCACCGTGCGCGAGGGAGCCGGGCGCCCCGCCGCCCTGTACCGACTGGCCCCCGGCGTCGACGAGACGGCCTTCGTTCTCGACCCACCCCTGCGCCGACCACCCGCCCCAGCCCCGGCCTCGTCAATGAAGAGCGCAAGCGCGCCGAGTACGCAAGAATAAGCCCAGTACCAAAGGAGAACCATGAACTTCCATTCCCTCTACGACCAGGGCTTCGCGCGCGTTGCCGCCGTGACCCTGCCCGTGCACCCCGCGCGCCCCTTCGAGAACGCACGCGAAATCATTGACACCGCACGCGAGCTTGACGCGCGCGGCGTCGCAGTCGCCGTCTACCCCGAACTGTGCGTCTCCGGCTACGCCATCGACGATCTCCTCCTGCAGGACGTGCTGCTCGATAACGTCGAGAAGGCCCTCGCCACCATCGTCGAGGCCAGCGCCGACCTGCTCCCCCTCCTCATCGTGGGCGCACCGCTGCGCAAGGACAACGCCCTGTACAACTGCGCCGTCGCCATCCACCGCGGGCGCGTGCTGGCGATCATCCCCAAGTCGCACCTGCCCAACTACCGCGAGTTCTACGAGAAGCGCCACTTCGTCACCATGCCTCCGCGCGCCTGCGAGCGCATCGAAGTGCCGTGGGGCGGCATCGAGGAATTTTCCGGCGGACCCGTGTGGGTGCCCTTCGGCCAGGTCCTCATTTCCGCCGACGACGTGCCCGGCCTAACCGTCGGCATCGAAATCTGCGAAGACATGTGGGTACCCGTCACCCCGGCCACCGAGCTGGCGCTCGCGGGCGCAACCGTCCTGGCGAACCTGTCCGCCTCCCCCATCACCGTGGGACGCGGCGCAGACCGCGAGCTCATGGTGCGCTCGGTATCCTCGCGCTGCTCGGCAGCCTACATCTACACGGCCGCGGGCATGGGCGAGTCCAGCACGGACCTGGCATGGGACGGCGAGACCATGATTTACGAGGCCGGGGACCGCCTGGCGATCGGCGAGCGCTTCCAGGAGGGCGCGCACATCACGATCGCCGACGTGGATCTGGAGCGTCTGCGCACGGAGCGCAAGCGCCAGAACTCGTTCACGGACAACGCCCAGCGCTATTTCGCGGGCGACGAGCGCATGGCCCCGCAGGAGGTCGAGTTCACGCTCGACCCGCCGCGCACCGACTTGGGCCTGGAGCGAGCCGTCAACCGTTTCCCCTTCGTCCCCAACGACCCCACGCGCCTGGAGCAAGACTGCTACGAGGCCTACAACATTCAGGTGGCCGGCCTGGTCCAGCGCCTGCGCGCGATCGGCAACCCGAAGATCGTCATCGGTGTGTCGGGCGGCCTGGATTCGACGCACGCGCTGGTCGTGGCCTCCCGCGCGATGGACCTGCTGGGCCGTCCGCGCACGGACATCCTGTGCTACACGCTGCCCGGTTTCGCCACCTCCGAGCGCACGAAGAAGAACGCGACCCTGCTGTGTCAGTACCTGGGCACGTCCTTCCAGGAGATCGACATCCGCCCGGCGGCCACGCAGATGCTGGCCGACATCGGTCACCCCTACGGCGAGGGCGAGGCCACCTACGACGTGACCTTTGAGAACGTCCAGGCGGGCCTGCGCACCGACTACCTGTTCCGCCTGGCCAACCATCTGGGCGGCATCGTGCTGGGCACGGGTGACCTGTCCGAGCTGGCGTTGGGCTGGTGCACCTACGGCGTGGGCGACCAGATGAGCCACTACGCGGTCAACACGGGCGTTCCGAAGACCCTCATGCAGCACCTGATCCGCTGGGTCGTATCCTCCAAGCAGTTCGACGACCGCGTCGGTGAGGTCCTCCTGTCGATCCTGCACACGGAGATCTCCCCCGAGCTGGTTCCCGCCAAGCCGGGCGAGAAGATGCAGTCCACGCAGGACAAGATCGGCCCCTACAACCTGCAGGACTTCACGCTCTACTACGTGCTGCGCCGCGGCGCGCGCCCCTCGAAGATCGCATTCCTCGCCGAGAAGGCATGGTCGGACGCCTCGGTCGGCTCCTGGCCGGTCGGCTTCCCCGAGGAGGACAAGGTCGCCTACTCGCTCGAGGAGATCGTCAAGTGGGAGCGCCTGTTCCTGTGGCGTTTCTTCAGCCAGCAGTTCAAGCGCAGCGCCCTGCCCAACGGCCCGAAGGTCATGGCCGGCGGCTCCCTGTCCCCGCGCGGGGATTGGCGCATGCCCTCGGACGTGTCGGGCGCGGATTGGGTCACCGAACTCGACGAGGCCGTGAAGGGCCTGGTCGACTGACCTGACGCTCGCTCGGCCGACTTCACGCTCGCTCGACTGACCGAGCTAGTTCCCGGGGCGGTGCTCACGTGAGCACCGCCCCTCGGCTTACTCAGGCTTACTCAGGCTTACTCAGGCTTACTCAGGCTTACTCACAGCAGCACTCACAATTTCGCACGTAATTCCCCCGCGACTTCGCGATGACTCACACCAGAAACGTTGAAAATACGCCGTTTTTCAATGTGCTAATAAAATTTAGGTTAGCCAAATTACGTGCGAAATTTCTGAAATGCGTGAGCTTGACAACAAGCGACCGCCGTCGGCGGGAGGAAGGTGCGGCCGACGAACGCGTGAACGCGAAGCCCCGACAGGACAGCGCGAAACTATGCGCACACTCACACGCACGCGAGCCCAAATTTCTGTAAGGTTAGTTTGGCAGTTAGGTAAGCCTAGCTTTTCCTATTTCAGTGCCATCACAAGTAACTATGACGGAGAAATAATGACTCGCACGACCACCTCCCTGGCCGCCATCGCCGCCATCGCTGCCCTCGGCCTGGCTGCCTGTTCCTCGGGCGCCGCCCCCTCCTCGCAGCCCTCCGCTGCCTCGGGCGACACCGCGAGCGCCACCCAGGCCTCGTCGGTGACAATCGACGCAAACGACGGCATGGTCGAGATCAACTTGCCCGTCACCCGCGCGGCCTCCCTGGACAACCGCACCTTCGAGGTGCTGCAGCAGTGGGACGTCGAGCTGGTCGCCGCCCCCAAGAAGCTCATCCCCTCCACCATCACCGCGTTTAACGGCGAGGGCGTCGCCGACGTGGGCATGCACCGCGAGCCCAACCTCGAGGCCCTGGTCGCCGCCGAGCCCGACCTGATCATCTCCGGCCAGCGCTTCTCCAAGTTCGACTCCCAGATCAAGGAGCTCGCCCCCGACGTCCCGCTCATCAACCTTGAGCCGCGCGACGGACAGCCCTTCGACAAGGAGCTTATCCGTCAGGTCACCGACCTCGGCGAGATCTTCGGCAAGCAGGCCGAAGCCAAGAAGCTCGTCGACGACTTCAACGCCTCGATCGAGCGCGCCAAGAACGCCTACGACGGCACCTCCACCGTCATGGCAGTCGACGTCTCCGGCGGCAACATCGGCTACGTCGCCCCCGGCAAGGGCCGCACCTGGGGCCCGGTCTTCGACCTGCTCGACCTCAAGCCCGCCCTCGAGATCGAAGGTGCGACCGACTCGCACACCGGCGACGACATCTCCGTCGAAGCCATCGCCGAGTCCAACCCCGCATGGATGCTGGTCCTCGACCGCGACGCCGCCATCACCAAGGACGGTTCCAACACCCCGGCCGAGACCGTGATCTCCGGTAACGCCGTCCTTCAGAACGTCACCGCCATCAGCACGGGCCAGGTCGTCTACGCACCCAACGACACCTACACCAACGAGTCCATCATCACCTACACGGAGATCTTCAACTCCCTCGCGGACGCCTTCGAGGCCGCGAAGAAGTGATCCTCTGACACACTCGCGGGTGCCGCCCCACCGGGCGGCACCCGCGCCCCCCTTCTCATGACGCACTCCACCACCACCGCGCCCACCACCACGGCACCCGCCACGAAAGCTGCACCGACCACGCCAGCCACGGCCTCGTCCAGGCGCCCCCTGCCCCTGATCCTGGCCACGCTCGCGGTCGCAGCGCTGCTGATCGTGTCCCTGTCCACCGGCGAATACTCGATCCTGTCCCAGGACGACGGCTGGCGAATCTTCCTGGCCGTGCGCGTCCCCCGCACGATCGCCCTCATCCTCTCGGGCGCCGCCATGTCCATGAGCGGACTGGTCATGCAGCTCGTCACCCAAAACCGCTTCGCCGAGCCCTCCACGACGGGCACCACCGAATGGGCGGGGCTGGGCCTGCTCACCATCATGATCGCCTGGCCGGGAGCACCGATCCTCGTGCGCATGACCTGCGCCATCGCCTTCGCGTTTGCCGGCACCATGGTCTTTTTCGCGCTGCTGCGCCGCGTCTCCCTGCGATCCTCCCTGCTGGTGCCCATCATGGGCATGATGCTGGGCGCCGTCGTCTCCGCGATCTCGATGTTCATCGCGCTGGAAACCAACACGCTACAAAGCGTGGGCATATGGTTCCAGGGTTCCTTCACCTCCGTCTACGAGGGCCAATACGAGGTCCTGTGGATCGTCACCGTCGTCGTGGCCGTCGTCTTCATCATGGCCGACCGACTCACCGCCGTGTCGCTGGGCGAAGACATTGCCGTCTCGCTCGGCGTCAACTACCACCGCATGGTCCTCATCGCGACCGGCCTCGTCGCCGTGGCAACCGGCGTCGTCACCGTCGTCGTCGGTTCCCTACCCTTCCTGGGCCTGATCGTCCCCAACCTGGTCTCCCTGTCCATGGGCGACAACCTGCGCACGAACCTGCCGTGGGTATGCCTGTCGGGCATCGCCCTGGTGACGGTCACCGACCTGCTCGCACGCACCATCATCTCTCCCTTCGAGATGCCCGTCTCCGTCATTCTGGGCATCCTCGGAGCATTCGTCTTCATCGCGCTGGTCCTGCGCCAGGCGCGCAAGGGGGCCGTCCTGTGAACACCCTCCCCTCCCCCACCGCCGAGGCCGTTTCCGCCTCCCCGGCCACGGCCTCGTCCGCGACCTTTAAGCGCCCGACGAGGCGAACCGGCGCCTTCGTCTCCCCGGCTGCCCGACGCCGCTGGTGGATCGCCTTTGGCGCCGTGTGCGCGGTCGCGATCCTGGCCTGCATCGGGCTGCTCGTGTGGAAGAACCCCGCGCAATTCGGCACGCCCGTCTTCTGGCGCCTCGCGCACAGGCGCGCCTTCGCGGTGCTGGCCATCGTGCTCGTAGCTGTGTGCCAGGGCATGGCAACCGTCGCCTTCCAGACAGTGGCCAACAACCGCATCATCACACCCTCGATCCTCGGTTTTGAGTCCCTGTACCGCGCGATCCATACCTCCACGATTTTTTTCCTGGGCGTGGCTGGGCTCAACGCGTCGGCGACCGTCGGCAACTTCACTGGCCAGCTCGCCCTGATGATTGCCCTGACCCTTGTGCTCTACTCGTGGCTGCTGACCTCCCAGCGCGCCTCCATGCACGCGATGCTCCTCATCGGCGTCATGCTCGGTGCCGGCCTGGGCTCGGTATCCACGTTCATGCAGCGCCTCTTAACTCCCTCGGAGTTCGACGTGCTCACCGCGCGCCTCTTCGGGTCGATCGCGAACGCGCAGAAGGAGTACTTCCCGATCGCAGTTCCTCTCGTCGCGATTTCCGCGCTCACGCTCGTGCTCATGACGAGGCGCCTGTCGGTCGTCTCGCTCGGGCGCGAGACCGCCACCAACCTGGGCCTGAACCACCGGCGTACCTCGGTCGTCATCCTCGTCCTGGTGTCGATCCTCATGGCCACATCCACTGCGCTCGTCGGCCCCATGACCTTCCTCGGGTTCCTCGTGGCCACACTGTCCTACCAGTTCTCGGACACGCACGATCACCGCTACATCTTCGCGATGGCCGTCGCCCTGGGCATCGCGATCCTGTCCACCGCCTATTTCTTCATGAATCACGTGTTTAACACGCAGGGCGTCGTCTCCATCATCATCGAGTTCGTCGGCGGGCTCGCGTTCATCGTTACTATTCTGCGGAAGGGCCGCCTGTGATCTCCATCGATTCCGTCGTCAAGCAGTATTCGTCCTCCGTGCGCATCGGGGAGATTTCGCTCAACATCCCCGCGGGCGGCATTACGGCGCTCGTGGGCCCCAACGGCGCGGGCAAGTCCACGCTGCTCACCATGATCGGGCGCCTTCTCGGCATCGACGAGGGCACTATCACGGTCGGCGGGCTCAACGTGGCCACGACGAAGTCCTCCGAGCTGGCGCGCACCCTGTCGATTTTGCGGCAGGAAAACCACTTCATTTCGCGCCTGACCGTGCGCCAGCTGGTCGGTTTTGGGCGCTTTCCCCACTCCAAGGGACGCCTGAACGCCGAGGATGAGGCAATCATCGACCGCTACATCGGCTTCCTCGACCTGGAGGACTTGCAGGGCCGCTATCTCGACCAGCTCTCGGGCGGCCAGCGCCAGCGCGCCTACGTCGCCATGGTCCTCGCCCAGGAAACGGACTACGTCCTGTTGGACGAGCCCCTGAACAACCTGGACATCGCGCGCAGCGTCGAAATGATGACGATGCTCGAGCGCGCGGCCCGCGAATTCTCGCGCACCATCGTTATCGTCCTGCACGACATTAACTTCGCCGCCCGCTACGCCAGCCAGATCTGCGCGCTCAAGGACGGGACGGTCGCCTTCATGGGCACGCCAGGCGAGATCATGCGCGACGAGGTCCTCACGGACATCTTCGATACCCCCGTCACAGTTGTGCCCGGCCCCAAGGGGCCGATCGCCTGCTATTTCTGACTGAGCCCACACACTGACGGGGTCGCGCGCTTGAGGGCACGGTCGGCGCCCCGCTCGCTGTCGCCTCATCGGGACGAGGCCGGGGCCGGGTAGAATGATCGGGCGGCTGACGCGACCCGTGAAACAGCCGTGAAACGCTCGTTATTTCTGGAGGTTCCCGTGTCCGTCGCATTGATCGCCGTCTTCGTTCTGGTTGCCTTGGCGCTCGTCGCGGGCGGCCTCTACCTCTTCTCCTCGGGCCTGACGGCGCGGGCGGGCGCGTGCCGCCCTCCGTTGGGCCTGCGCCTGCCGGGCGTGGAGCCCGGCTCCGAGGAGTGGGAACGCGCGCATCGCGCTGCCTGGCCGATCCTTTTTGGCGGCGGCGTCCTGGGCACCGCCCACGGGATCGCGCTGGCCGCAACGACCTTCATGGATGCGCGTGTGAGCGTGCCACTCGTCTTCGTCGTCTCGGGCCTCATCGTTGAGGTCGGCCTGTGGCTGGTCGCACGAGGCGCCGGCAGGGCCTCGCTCACGTAGCGCGTGCGCTCGGGCGGTGCACCGCTCAACGACGGGGAACCCCGGCCTCGTTGCTCTCAGACGAGGTCGGGGTTCCCAGCTTGGTAGGAGCGTTTCAGGCCGTGGGGCGCTCGCGACGATCCAGCATGTACAGGGCCAGCTTCGAGGGCTCAAGCGCGCGCACCGCGTGGGGCAGGCGCGTGCCGAAGTGGATGACGTCGCCAGGCTTGAGAACAACGGTGCGGCCGTCGGCCTCGATCTCGAGGGCGCCCTCCAGGGTGTGGAGGATGACCGGCATCGCGGCGGTGTGCTCGCTGAGGATCTCGCCCTTGTCGAAGCTGAAGAGCACCAGGCGCACGCCCTCTGCGTGCATGACGGTGCGCGAGACGGTGGCCCCCTCGTTGATCTGAACCATCGAGGCGATGTCCTGCAGGTCCGTCATGATGGGGGTGGGGACCTCGGTGTTGGATTCGGGCGAGAGGCTCATTCGTTCTCCTTGGGTTTGCGCGCGACGATGGCGACGCCGCACAGGTTGCGGTCATACTTCTTGAACGTGCGCGCCATTGTCGCGACGCGCCCGCGCAGGTCTTTGTCGCGCACGACGTTGCGGGCGACGCGCAGCGCCCCGCGCACGCCTTCGTCCGCAATCATGCGGCCGGGCTTGAGCAGAGCCATGGGTGCCATGCGGGTTTCTTCGACGATGAGGCCGACCTCTTCGAGGGCGCGCCTCCAGTCGGCGACGGTCAGGGGTCGGGCGTTGACGCTGATGGCACGCGCGAGGGCTTTTCTGATCTCGGTAGCAGGTTCCTCGCCGATGGAGTCGGGGCGCATCGCCAGCTCGTGGATGACGTAGCGTCCGCCGGGGCGCAGAATACGCGCGGCCTCGCCCATGATGGCGCGCTTGGCCTTTTCGCCCTGCATGGACAGCATGGCCTCGCCGACGACGACGTCCGCACTCTCGTCCGGCAGCCCGGTCTCGGCCGCGTCCGCGTTCACGCATCGGCCCACGCCCGAGGCGATGGCATCGACGCGCGCGCAGGCGTCGGGGTCGCGCTCAACGCCGGTATAGGAGGAGGGTCCGACGCCAATGATCGCCCTCGCCGTAACCCCCAGGCCCGGGGCGAATTCGACGACGTCAGCGCCGGGCAGGACGGCTCGCTTCAGTGCCCACGTGCTCAGGGCCAGGCCGCCGGGGCGCAGGACCGTCTTACCCGCTCGCGCGAGCACCCAGTGTCCGGGCGTCTTATCCACGGGACGGTCAGCAAAAGGCAGGGCCTCCGTTGGAGATTCAATGCGAGGTGACATATACGCAAGTATAACGTTATCTATTTTTGTGCGCAGGGATTCACCCCTATTAAATCTGCCGACGGAGGCCCCCACCAGCGATTACAGGCCGATAATCCGACCGAACTCGCTCTTGATCAGCTCCAGACGCTCACGCGCGGCCTCCCACGGCACCGGCTCACCCTCGGGAGCGGGCAGGATGACCTCGAGGTAGCACTTGAGCTTCGGCTCGGTGCCCGACGGGCGCGCAATCACGCGGTCCCCGGCCTCGGTCACAACCAGGACGCCGTCCGTGGGCGGCAGGCCCCGGTAGCCCTCCGACAGGTCCGATACCTCAACAACCGGCGAGCCCGCCAGGACGGACGGCGGCTGGGCGCGCAGGCGAGCCATGCCAGCGGCGATCTGCTCGATCTCCTCGACGCGGAAGGTCAGCGGGCCGGTCACGTGCAGGCCGTGAACGTGGGCCAGGCGATCCAGCTCGTCCCACGCGGTGCGCCCCTCGACCTTGAGCGCGGCGAACAGCGACGCGGCGACAACCGAGGAGGCGATGCCGTCCTTGTCGCGCGCAATCTCCGGGTTCGGGCAGAACCCGATGGCTTCCTCGTAGCCGAAAGCCAGCTTGGGGGCGCGCGCGATCCACTTGAAGCCCGTGAGCGTCGTGTGGTGGACCAGGCCGTGCGCCTCGGCGATGCGGGCCAGCAGGCGAGAGGACACGATCGAGTTGGCGAGCGAGCCCTCAAGGCCGCGCGCCGCGAGGAACTCGCCCAGCAGGCACCCGATCTGGTCGCCGCTGAGCGGACTCCACCCGGCCTCGGCACCCGGGTCGGGCACCGCGAGCGCGCAGCGGTCAGCGTCGGGGTCGACCGCGATGATGAGGTCGGCGCCCTCGGCCCGGGCCTGCTCGATCGCCATGTCCAGGGCGCCGGCTTCCTCCGGGTTGGGGAAGGGAACGGTCGGGAAGTCCGGGTCCGGCTCGGCCTGCGCGGCCACGAGCGAGACGTTCGCAAAGCCTGCCTCGGCCAGGACGCGCGCGGTCATGGACGCCCCCACGCCGTGCATGGCGGTCAAGACGATGCGCAGGTCCGCGCGGGCGGCCTCGTCGCCGGAGGCCAGCTTGACCGCTTCGGCCACGTATTCGTCGCGGGGGTCCACGGCCTCGACCAGGTCGTCATTCATGGGAACCTGGTCGGCCGGCGGGGTCGCCTCGATGGCCGCGGCGATCTCGGCGTCAAAGGGCGGGACGATCTGGACGCCCTGTCCGTCGCCGGTGACGACGCTTCCGCCCAGGTAGACCTTGTAGCCGTTGTCCGGGGCGGGGTTGTGCGAGGCGGTAACCATGACGCCCGCGTCCGCGCCGTAGTGGCGCACCGCAAACGAGGTCAGCGGGGTCGGGTTGGCCTGGGGCAGCGCGAGGACGCGTACGCCGGCAGCAGAGGCGACGCGGCAGGCGGCCGTGGCGAACTCCGAGGAGCCGTAGCGCGCGTCGCAGCCGACGACCAGGGTCGGGGTGCCCGTCGCGTGACGCTTGACAACCTCGCACAGGCCGGCGGTCGCGCGGATGACGACGGCCAGGTTCATGCGGGATTCGCCGGGGCCGACGACGCCGCGCAGGCCCGCGGTGCCGAACTCGAGGGGGCCGTTCATGGCGGCGCCCACGCGAGCCAGGGCCTCCTCGTCTCCGCCGCGCGCCGCCTCGATGTCGGCGTTCAGGGACGAGGCCGTGGCACTGTCGGGGTCATGGTCAGCCCACTGCTGGGCCTTGTCGAGCAGTTCCATCACTTAGTCCTCCAGCCCTGCCAGGATGGCGGTGGTGGCCGAGACTCCCAGGCGGGAGGCTCCGGCTTCGATCATGGCGAGCGCCGTGTCGGCGTCGCGAATGCCACCCGAGGCCTTGACACCCAGGGCGTCGCCGACCGTGGCGCGCATGAGCGCGACCGCGTGCGTCGATGCGCCGCCCGCCGGGTGGAAGCCCGTCGACGTCTTGACGAAGTCGGCACCGGCGGCCATGGAGGCCGTGCAGGCGGCGACGATCTCGTCGTCGCTCAGGGCTGCGGACTCGATGATGACCTTCAGGACGCGCGGGGCGGGCACGACCCGGCGCACGGCCGCGATCTCTTCCTCCAGCTCGTGCAGGCGCGCGTCCTTGACCAGCTCAACGTTGATGACCATGTCGACCTCGTCGGCGCCATCGGCGACGGCCTGGGCGGCCTCGAAGGCCTTGACCTGGGGCTTGACCGCGCCCGAGGGGAAGCCGACCACGCAGGCAACCTTGAGCCCCTCGGGCACGTCCAGGGGCAGCATCGAGGGGGAGACGCACACCGAGAAGGTGCCGGCGGCGGCGCCCTCCTCGACGATGCGCGCCACGTCCGCGGTCGTGGCCTCGGGCTTGAGGATCGTGTGGTCGATCATCGCGGCCACATCACGCTTGTTCATAGGGTACGTTCCTCTCGTGTCAGAGCGTGGCCAGCGGAAGGGCCAGCTCCATCATCGCGGTGAAGGCGGTCTGGCGCGCCTGAGCGTCGGTGACCTCGCCCGTGACCAGGGAGTCCGAGACGGTGAAGATACCCAGCGCCTCGACGCCCGCGTGGGCGGCGGTCGCGTACAGGCCAGCGGTCTCCATCTCGACCGCGAGCACGCCCATGCGCTGCCAGCCCTCATTGAAGGTCGGGTTGGCGTTGTAGAAGGTATCCGAGGACAACACGTTGCCAACGTGGACCGGGACGTCGGCCTCGCGGGCGCGGCGCACGACATCCTCCATGAGGCGGAAAGAACCGATCGGCGCGTAGGAACCGGGCAGCTGGTACTGATCCAGGAACGCGGAGTTCGAACAGGCCGCCTGGGCGACGACGACGTCGTAGAGGTGCATGTCGGGCTGGAGCGCGCCACACGTGCCCACGCGCACGAGGCGTGTGCAGCCAAACTCGTGGATCAGCTCGTAGGCGTACAGGGAGATGGACGGGATGCCCATGCCCGAACCCATGACGGACACGGGCGTGCCCTGGAAGGTACCCGTGAAGCCGAGCATGTTACGCACCGCGTTGAACTGCTGGACGTCCTCCAGGTAGTTCTCGGCGATGAACTTCGCGCGCAGCGGGTCCCCCGGCAGGAGGATGGTCTCGGCGATGGGGGCGGTGGGGTTGATGTGCGGTGTCGAGCGCATGTGTCCTCCGATACGTCGTGGAGCGGTGGCTCCGTTACGGCTTCTTTACCTGTTCGCAAGGCTATGCCCTGCATTGTCATAGTGTCAACGACTGAATTGACAAGTGTTCTCATCCGTCGAGGGCGTCGTTGCCCGCCCTCGACGGGGGTGCCTCGCCCTGCCTGTCCAGCAGCGCGAGGGCCAGGTCGTGGTCGACCACGAGGTGCGTGGCCAGCCCCATGTGCAGCGCCGTCTCCAACGCCGCGGTCTTGGTGCGCCCGCCCGCCACGAGGACGCGCACCGGGCGCGAACGCAGCTCCTCCAGCCGGATGCCGACCGTGCGCTCGTCGATGGCGGCCAGGGCGACAGTGCCCGCGCGCGTGTAGAAACGCGAGCACGCGTCTCCCACGGCGTCGCGCAGCAGCGCGTCGACCTCGCCGGCCTCGAGTTGGCCCAGGTTCAGCGAGAGCGACTCCTTCTTGACCGCGCCGACCGTGAACACGGCGATATCCACGCCGCGTCCCTCCCGCAGGATCCGCTCGATCCCCCGGTCCGCCCGCACGATCGAGGCCGTGGCCGTGTCCTCGAAAATAACGGGCAGAGGCAGGTAGCTGGGTTCAGCGCCGAAGGCGTCGCAAAAGGCGCGCATGATCTCGAAGTCGTGCGTCGCCCGGTCGGAGAAGGAGGTTCCGCCCTTGAGCTGGACGACGCGCACACCCTGGCGCGGGGAGCGCGCCAGGTGGGAGGCCACGGCACTCATCGTGCGACCCCAGGAGATGCCGACGCTCATGTCGTCGCGCACCAGCCGGGCCACCAGCTCCGCACCGACGCGCCCGACCTGGGAGATAGCCTCGGCCTCGTCCGCGACGCAGCCGTGGGCCACGCGCACGCACGCCAGGGCAAAGCGCTCCTGCAGGCGCAAGGCTAGCTCGGAGGCTTCCTCGCGCGGATCATGGATCTCGACGGTCACGAAACCGCGGGCGCGGCCGTGGGCCAGGAGCTTGGCAACCGTGGGGCGGGAGATGCCCATGCGGGCGGCGACCTCGGCCTGGCTCAGGTCCTGCTGGTAGTAGGCCTTGACCGCCTCGATCGCCGCTTCGTCGCGCCTGTCCACGTCCGTCCTTCCCGTGCCCGGCCCAGCCGTCAGGAGATGGTCTCCAGGACGACGCGGCGCTGCTCGAGCTCCACCCCGTCGGCGATACCGATGCCGCCGGACAGAGCCTCCAGCGCGCGGTCGATGCGCCACTCGTCGTCGGTGTGCAGCGTCAGGATCGGCTGCCCCTTGGTGACGCGCTCGCCCGGCTTGGCGTGGATCTCGATGCCGGCGCCTGCCTGCACCGGGTCCTCCTTGACGGCGCGACCCGCACCCAGCCTCCAGGAGGCCACGCCCACGGACAGGGCGTCCATCTCTGCGATGGTTCCGTCGGCCTCGGCCAGCACCTGGTGGGTGTGCGCGGCGCGCGGCATGGGAGCGTCGGGATCGCCTCCCTGCTCACTGATCATCGCGCGCCAGCGGTCCATCGCGCGGCCGTCCGCCAGGGCGGCCTCGACGTCGGCGTCGTGGACGCCAGCCAGCTCCAGCATGTTGCGCGCCAGCTCGCAGGTCAGCTCGACGACGTCGGCGGGTCCGCCGCCGGCGAGGACCTCAACGGACTCTTCGACTTCGAGCGCGTTGCCGATCTTGCGGCCCAGCGGCACGGACATGTCGGTGAGCAGGGCGCGCGTGGCGACCCCCGCGTCGCGTCCGAGGTCCACCATCGTGCGGGCGAGCTCACGAGCGGCGTCGATATCCTTCATGAAGGCACCCGAGCCGACCTTCACGTCCAGGACCAGGGCACCCGTGCCCTCGGCGATCTTCTTGCTCATGATCGAGGACGCAATCAGCGCGATCGACTCCACGGTCGAGGTGATGTCGCGCAGCGCGTAGAGCTTCTTGTCCGCGGGAGCCAGGCCTGATCCGGCCGCGCAGATGACCGCGCCGCAGCCGGACCCCAGCTGAGTCATGATCTCCTCGTTGGACAGCTGCGCGCGCCACCCGGGGATGGCCTCGAGCTTGTCGAGGGTACCGCCCGTGTGCCCCAGGCCTCGGCCCGACAGCTGCGGGACGGCCACGCCGAAGCAGGCGACCAGCGGGGCCAGGGGCAGCGTGATCTTGTCGCCCACGCCGCCCGTGGAGTGCTTGTCGGCAGTCGGCTTGCCGATGGAGGAGAAATCCATGCGCGCGCCCGAGCGGATCATCGCGTCCGTCCAGCGGGCGATCTCCGCACGGTCCATTCCGCGCAGGAAAATCGCCATGGCCAAGGCGGCCATCTGCTCGTCCTTGACGACGCCCTTCGTGTAGGCGTCGATCGTCCAGTCGATCTGGTCGGGGGTCAAGACGCCCCCATCCCGCTTCGTGCGGATGATGTCAACGGCATCAAAGAGTGCCATTCGTTCCTTCTTTCTATTCCGACGAGGCCTGGGCCGGGTCGGACACAATGTCTGGCCTGGGGGCAAGGCGGGATGCCGCCTCCTCCAGGTCGTGTGGGCCAAAGGCGCCGGGCAGGACCTGCGTCATGTCGGCGACGCCCCCGGGCATGAGAACCTGGCATGCCGGTCCTCCGTGCTCGTAGATGAGCTGGCGGCAGCGCCCGCACGGGGCGACCGGCACGCGCTCCCCGTTGACGGCGACGACCGCGACGAGCGTGCCGCCGCCGGTGCGGATCAGGTCGGAGACCATGCCGCACTCGGCGCACAGCGTCGCCCCGTAGCTCGCGTTTTCGACGTTGCATCCGCTGACGATGCGCCCGTCGTCCGTCAGGCCCGCGGCCCCCACGGGGAATTGGGAGTAGGGGCAGTAGGCGCGGGTCATCGCGTCGATGGCCGCGCCCAGCAGGGCGTCCCAGTCGAGCTGTGTCATCGTAACCGTGCCTCTCACTTCACGTAGGGGACGTTCTCGGCCGCGGGGGCACGAGACTTCCCGACGAATCCGGCCACGGCGATGATCGTCACCACGTAGGGGATCATCGAGACCAGGTCGGCGGGGATCGCGGGCTCAATGTTGGGCAGCATGCGGGCCAGGGCCTGCGCGAAGCCGAACATGACGGCCGCTGCCATGGCACCCACCGGGTTCCACTTGCCCAGGATCATCGCCGCCAGGGCAATGTAGCCGTTGCCCGCGGAGATGTTGTCCGTGAACGCCAGTCCCGACCCGATCGTGAAGAACGCGCCACCCAGGCCAGCGAAGGCCGAACCCAGGATCGTGTTCACCGTGCGCGTGCGCCCCACGTTAATGCCGACGGTGTCGGCCGCGCGCGGGTGCTCGCCGCAGGCCCGCAGACGCAGGCCCCAGCGGGAACGGAACAGGAAGAACGCCAGCGCGATAACGGCCACGTACATGAGGTAGACGAGGATCGACTGGTCGAAGAGCACCGGCCCAATCACCGGAATCTCAGACAGGCCAGGAATCTTGATGTCGGTGAGCGAGTAGCGGTTCGTATTCAGCGCACCCTGGTTTGCCTTCATGATCGTCCCGTACAGGAAGGTCGTCAGGCCAAGAGCCAGCACGTTCAGGACGACGCCGACGATGATCTGGTCCACCCCGTACTTCACGGAGAAGAGCGCCAGCAGGGAGCCCAGCAAGGCGCCGGCCAGAGGAGCCGCCACCAGGCCCGCGTAGGGGGTCTGGAAGTAGGAGGCGGCCATGACCCCCGCGAACGCGCCGACCAGCAGGTCGCCCTCAATCGCGATGTTGACGACGCCGACGCGCTCGGAGATCACGCCCGAGAGCGAACCGAAAATCAGCGGCGTCGAAATCGCCACCGTCGAGACCAGGGTCGAGGTCAGCGTCACCGCACCGGTCGAATCCGAGCCGGCGTAGAGCAGGAAGCCCAGGATCGTGGACACGCCGACGACGACCATCCCCGCTGTGCGGGCCCACGACGGGTCCTCAACGCGCCGGATCGTGCTGGCCAGCGTCCACGCCGTGATGACGAGGATCAGGGCCGCAAGCACCCACACAATCGGGGCACCAGCCGTGACGATGTCGGGGATCGTGTAGGACTGCGACTTGTCGTTGAGTCGGATCGTGACGTCACCGTGCGTTGCGACGCTGAAAACCAGCGCCAAAACGCTGGCGGCCACGTACGCGCCAGGAAGCTTCCAGGAGCGCTTGGCCAGAACCTGCGTGTCCTTCTCACTTGTGCGCATCGTCGTTCCCCTTTCCACTGGCTGCCAGGCGCTTGGCGTCGGGAAGCCTGAACAGCCACCGCACCAACGCCGGCGCGGCAATCAGCAACACGATCACAGCCTGCAGGATCAAAATCATGTCGATCGGCACGTCTTTGGCCTGCATCGCGTAACCGCCCGCCTTGAACGCACCAAAGAGCAGGCCGGCACCAAACGTTCCCCACGCCTTGTTGCGCCCCAGCAGGGCCACCGTGATCGCGTCGAAACCAATCGAACCGGCCACGTCACGAGAGACGTACCCGAGAGTACCCAAGGCCTCGTTCGCACCCGCCAATCCCAGGAACGCGCCCGAGAACATCATCGTGACCGCCGTGATGCGCTCGACTGAAATACCGGCCGTACGGGCCGCAGCCGCGTTCGCGCCGACCGCGCGGATCTGGAAGCCCAGCGTGGAACGCTCCATCAGGAACCAGAACACCGCCAGCGCAACAAGCGCGACGATCAGGCCCCAGTGCAGCTTGATCGGACCGCTCATCAGCTTGGCCAAGGCAGCCGAATCAGCAACGTTGGGAGTGATGGGCTGATTCGAATTGGGCTTCTGCCACGCCTTCTGGCTCAGCACATAACCCAGAGCCAGCGTCGCAATCGAGTTGAGCATGATCGTCACGATCACCTCGTTAGCGCCCGTTTTGGCCTTCAAGAAGCCAGCGATGCCACCCCAAGCGGCGCCCGCGACGATCGCGGCCGTCAGCGCAACGAGGGTGTGCACCACCGGAGGCAGGCTCAGCGAGAAACCCACCCACACGGCCGCGAGCGCACCGGCGATCATCTGGCCCTTACCGCCGATGTTGAACAGGCCCGCACGGAAGCCGAAGGCCAGGCCCAGACCCGAGATGATCAACGGAATCGCAAAGTACACCGAGTCCATCAGCGGCTTAATCGTTCGCACGAAGGTCGATGCCTGCGGGTCCACGATCGCGCCGCGGAACATCGCATAGTAGGCATCCGTCACCGACGCACCGGTCATAGCAATAAGAATCGCGCCGATCAAGAACGCGATCACGACCGAGATCACCGAGACAAACCACTGAGAACCAACGATCCTCGTGAACACACCGAGGGACGCGGTGTTTTTCTTATTCATCACTTCTCCTGCCCCTCCACGTCGCTACCAACGCCGCTCGTGGACGAGGTCGCCATGGCCTCGTCCAGGGGAACACCCGCCATCATGAGACCCAGGACGTCGCGCCCTGTGTCCGGCGGAACAATGCCGACAATCCGGCCGCGATACATGACCGCGATCCGATCAGCCAGGGCCACGACCTCGTCGAGCTCCGACGAAATCAGCAGCACCGCGCAGCCTTGGTCGCGCGTGTCCACGATCCTGCGGTGAATAAACTCGATCGACCCGACGTCCACGCCTCGCGTGGGCTGGTTGGCCACCAGCAGCTTCAGGTCCCGTGACATTTCGCGCGCAACGACGACCTTTTGCTGATTGCCGCCCGACAGGGACGAAATCGGGTCGGTAATCGACGTCAGGCGAATGTCGTACTCCTCCTGCTTCTCGCGCGCGTTGCGGGCGACCGCGCCCAGCTTACGAACCGGGCCGACGGCAAAATCGGCGGCATCGAACTGGTCCAAGACCAGGTTGTCCGCAACCGAGAAGGAGGAAATAATGCCGTCCGTCGAGCGATCCTCCGGGATGAACCCGAGGCCCGCCTCCAGGGACTTGCGGGGCTTGGCGCGCGTGATATCCGCGCCCTCCAGGGTAATCGTGCCGCTGTCGGGAACACGCAGACCCAGGATCGCCTCGGCGAGCTCAGTCTGCCCATTGCCCTGCACGCCGGCGACCGCGAGGATCTCGCCGTGCTGGACCTGGCAGGAGACGTGATCGAGCTCGGGCACGCCGTTCGCGCCCAGCAGGGACACGTTGTCAAAGACGAGGCCCCCACCGCGAGGGCGCGCCGGCTCCTTGTCGACGCGCATGAGCACCTCGCGGCCCACCATCTGGGAGGCCAGGGATGCCTCGGAGTCGGTGGGCGAGGCCTCGCCCACGACCTTTCCGCGTCGAATCACCGTGATCTCGTCGGCAACCGCGCGCACTTCGCGCAGCTTGTGCGTGATGAACACGATCGACGTCCCCGAGTCGGCGAGCTGACGCATGATCGTCATGAGCTCGTCCGTCTCCTGCGGGGTCAGCACGGCCGTCGGTTCATCCAGGATCAGGACCTTCGCCTGACGCGACAGCGCCTTGACGATCTCGACGCGCTGCTGCGCACCAACCGGCAGATCCTCGATCAGCGCATCAGGATCCAGGTCGAATCCGAATCGCGCCGACACCTCGCGCACAGTCTTGCGCGCGCGTTCGCGGCTGATGATGCCGGCGGGACCCGTCGGTTCAAAGCCGAGCGCAATCGACTCGGCCACGGTAAAGACCGGAATCAGCATGAAGTGCTGGTGAACCATGCCGATACCCGCGGCGACCGCGTCGCCCGGTCCCTTGAACGTCACGGGCTCCCCGTCGATGAGGATCTGCCCTTCATCGGGCTGATGCATCCCGTACAGGACGTTCATGAGTGTGGACTTGCCCGCTCCGTTCTCTCCGAGCAGGGCGTGGATGTGCCCCTCCTCGATCGTCAAGTTGATCGAGTCATTGGCGGTGAGGGGACCAAACCTCTTCGTGATCCCCCGCAGCTCTAGTTTCATTCCTTCGACCTTCCCCAGTACAGGCGCGCGATAGCCTCCCGAAACCCGGGTGGGGCTGCCGGCACACCTGCCGACAGCCCCACCACAGGGACATCACTTCGGGGCGTTCTGCGATTCGATCTTCAGGTTGCCGGACTTGATATCGTCCGCGAGCTTGTCCAGCTCGGACCTGAGCTCGTCGGAGACCTTCGCATCGAAATCGTGGAAGGGAGCGAGCGAGACACCACCGTTGGCCAGCGTGCCCACGTACGGATCCGAGGTGAACTTGCCGTCGACGGAGTCCTTGATGGCCTGCTCGACCGAGGCGCCGATCTCCTTCATGACCGAGGTCAGAACGATCGAGGAGTAGTCGGGGTTGGCCTCGTACCAGTCGGAGTCCACACCGATGATGAAAGTGTTGCCGTCGGCCTTGGCGGCCGCCGCGGCGCCCAGGCCCACGGGGCCAGCGACGGGCATGATGATGTCGGCACCCTGCGAAATGAACTGCTGAGCCTGCTCCTTGCCGAGGGTCTGGTCGTCGAAGTTCTGCGTGAACGAGCCGTTCTGCGCGGCCTTGTCCCAGCCGAGCAGCTGCACGGTGGTGCCCTTGGCCTTGTTGTAGGCGTCAACGCCGTCGGCGAATCCATCCATGAAGACCGTCACCGAGGGGATCTGCATGCCGCCGAAGGTGGCGACCTTGCCCGTCTGCGTCATGCCCGCAGCGGCGTAGCCCGCCAGGAACGCGGCCTCTGCCGTGTTGAACAGGAGCGGACGACCGTTGTCGAGGGTGACGGGCTTGGAGCCGTCGGAGAAGCTGGAGTCGATCAGGGCGTAGTGCACGTCCGTGTTGTCTTCCGCAGACTTGTGAATCGCCTGCTCGAGGTTGAAGCCGACGCCGATGATCAGGTTGCAGCCATCGGAGACCATGGCCTCGACGTTGGGAGCAAAGTCGGTGTCAGAGCTGGACTCAGCCGTGTTGATCTTGATGCCCAGGCTGGTCTGGGCGCTCGTGAGGCCGTTATACGCGGACTCGTTGAAGGACTTGTCGTCCCAGCCGCCGGCGTCGGAGACTGCGCAGGCCTTGAAGGACGCAGCGTCCTTAGCCTCGCCAGAGCCACCGCCGGACCCGCCGGCGCTTCCCCCGCCGCCACATGCGGACAGCGCGAGCGATGCAATGCCCGCCGCAGCGACGAGCTTCGTGAGGTGCTTCATGAGTATGTTCCTTTGTTGATGCGGATTCTTCGATGAATCAATGACGGCGCGGGCTCGGACCCTGTTCGCAGCGTGCCTGCGAACATTTGCATGAGTCGACTTTTACGTCTGATCCGAGTGTCCCGCGCCGTCTCAGTCCCTGTCAAGGACTGGTTGTTCTCGCTTTGATAACGATTACGTGATCATCTGGCCGCCAGCGAGAGGCCAGAAGGCTTACTTCGGAGCGTTCTCCGATTCGATGACAAGCGTTCCCTTCTTGATCTGTTCGGTCAGCTTGCTGATCTCCTGCTTGACCTCCATGGGAACCTGAGCCTCGAAGTCATGGAAGGGAGCAAGCGAGACGCCGCCGTTGGCCAGCGTACCCACGTAGGGATCCGAGGTGAACTTCCCCTTGGTCGAATCCTGAATGGCCTGCTCGACCGCGGCACCGATCTCCTTGCGAACGGAGGTCAGCACGATCGAGGAGTACTGGGGGTTGGCCTCGTACCAGTCGGTATCCACGCCAACGATCAGCGTGTTTCCACTGCTCTTGGCAGCCGCGGCAGCGCCCAGGCCCACGGGGCCGGCGACGGGCATGATGATGTCGGCGCCCTCGGAGATGAACTGCTGTGCCTGCTGCAGGCCCAGCGACTGATCATCGAAGGAGTCGGTGAACGCGCCGGTCTGGGCTTCCTTATCCCAGCCCAGCACCTGCACGGAGGCGCCCTTGGCCTGGTTGTAAGCGTTCACGCCGTCGGCAAATCCATCCATGAACACGGTCACGGCGGGAATCTGAGCGCCGCCGAAGGTGGCGACCTTACCCGTCTTCGTCATTGCGGCCGAGGCATAGCCCGCCAGGTAGGCGGCCTCGGAGGTATTGAAGAGCAACGGGCGACCGTTCTCGAGAACAACGGGGTTGGTGCCGTCGGAGAACCCGGAGTCGATAAGGGCGTAGTTGCGGTCCGTGTGCTTCAAGGCGGACTCGTGGATGGCCGGCTCGAGATGGAAGCCGACGCCGATGATCAGCGTGCAGCTGTCGTCAACCATCTTCTCGACGTTGTTCGTGAAGTCCTCCACCGTGTCGGATTCGGCGGTATCGACCGTCACCCCCAGGAACGACTTGGCCTCCATCAGCCCGTCATAGGCGGACTGGTTGAAGGACTTATCCTGCCAGCCGCCGGTGTCTGAGACGGCGCATGCCTTGAAGGGAAGCTCAGCTTTGGCCCCATCAGACTGCTGGGCCACATTTCCATTTCCAGCACACGCGGTCAAGGCGAGTGTGAGCGCGCCCATAGCGGCGGCAAATTTGACGGACTGCTTCATGAATATCTCTCTCTAGCGACGCGAGTCTCTTGCGTATTGATGGTGGTGCGGGAACGAATTTCTCACACTATCGCACGATAGTACCAATCATGCGAGCCAGCAGTTACGCTGTATCCAAGTGTCCCGCACCACCACCATCACGTCAAGGCAAATCGCTTACCTGCTGGTAACGATTTGAGAACGACGCAGCCAGAGTGCGGCGACACCAACGACGGCCAGCAGAAACGCGACAGGCAATCCCCGGGAATCAGCACCCGTGCGGGCGATGGCCCCACGAGGAGCGCCAGCGTTCGGTTTCTTCGTGGAAGCAGGAGCACCCGCGCCGGGGGCAGCCCCCTGGTCCGCGTTGGCCGACGGGGACGGGGCCGGCACAGGGGCCTCGGTGCCCGCACAGGTCACCGGAATCGTCAGGCCATCCGTGGCCTCGACGACCGTTGCAAAGTCGGTGGCGACCGTCAGCGCCACATTCACGACCTCGCCGGCCGCCTTCCCCTCACACGCACCCACGACCGTCACATCCACGCTCGCCTGTCCCGCGCCGTCCGTCGTGATGACTGCGGCAGCGTCGGAGGCGTGCGCGTCCACGAGGGAGTTATCCACGTCGGCCACGGCCTCGGGACCGCCCGCGCTCACGCGCACCTTGCGCGTGATCGAAGGCCCCTCCGAGAAAGACAGGCCGCGCAGCGGGATCGTCACGGTCGAGCCGTCGGCGACCGCCTCGGTGGGCAGGGTCAGGCCGATCGAGGACTTCGCCTCGCGCGGGGCCAGGCCGCTCGCGGCGCCCGCAGCCCGGTCCGCGACGCCCGAGTGGCGCGCCAAGTAATCGTTGAATACGTCACGGTCCAGGTTACCGTTCGTCACGGTTGCTCCCCCGCGAGTGAGGGCCTCGAAGGAATCTCCGCCGTCCAACAGGAAGTTCACGGACCCTACCGTGTAGGTCCCATCAGCCTTCAGCGGCTCACCGTTGATCGTCACCGACGTGATACGCTCCCCGTAGGGCCTGGCCGGATCGTAGGTGTAGCGCACGTTCGAGGACAGGCTCAGCTTGAGCATGGGCCGAGAATTCTGCGAGTTCAGGTCCGTCTTCCACTGCTGTTCGAGCGCGTCCTTGAGGTCCGATCCCTTGAGGGTGACGTAGCCGAGTTCGTTGGAGAAGGGTTCGACCTCGTAGGTCTGCGCATAGGTGATCGTCCCGTCCTCGTTGGGCACCAGGTCGGCGCGCAGGCCTCCCGCGTTGATCATGCCGATGTCGACGCTCTTTCCGTCCGGGGTGAGGATCGTCTCGCGCAGCGAGTCGGCCACCAGGTCACCGAGGGAGGACTCGATACCGCGGTTCGAGCCCGGCTCGGTCAGCCCGTCGGGGGTCGTGAAGACACCGCGCATGAAGGGTGTCGTGTAGCCGGTCGCGACGACGCGCTTGCCCGCTTCCCTCGAGTCGGCCTCGGCCTTATCAACGATTGCCTGGGTGTCGGGGTCCGCGCCGCACTGGGCAACCTCGGCGGCCGGGATGAGGATCGAGTCGGCACTCGTGACCTGGCGCGTCGCAGGATCAATCGTCAGGCGGATCAGACCGAGGTTATCCGTGTAGGAGCCGGACGCGATACCCGCCAGGCGCGGGTTCGCGGACTCGAAGTGCTCCACCGAATTCACGTGGTCGAACTCGTAGGGCACGTGCGTGTCCCCACCCATGAGGCCATCGACGTCCTTGCCGACCTTCGTGTAGTTGTTCTTCACGTCGTCGTCGAGCATGGCGATGACAACGTCTGCCGTGCCGCTGTCCTTGAGAGATGCGGCCAGCGAGTTGATACGCGCAATCGGGTCGCTAAAGGTCAGTCCCTCCGTCGTGCCAGGGCTCAGCTTGTAGGGGACGTCCTGCGCGATGGCCCCGATGAAGGCGACCTTCATGCCTGACGGCGACGTCCACAGCTTGTAGTCCCCGAGGTAGGGGATGCCGTCCCCGTAGGTGCCCATGCCCTCGATGTTGGCTCCCAGGTACGGGAAGGTCGCCTGCACGTACTCGCTCGGGTTGGAGCCGTCGACGCGCTGCTTAAAGACAGCCTGCCCCATGTCCAGCTCGTGGTTGCCGATCGTGGAGGCCAGCGGGTTCAGGGTGTTGAGGGCCGCGATAGTCGGGTTGTCGTTGAGCGCGCCCGAGATGTAGGGGGACGCTCCGATGTTGTCGCCCAACAGCGTGAAGGACGAGTTCGGGTTCGTCTCGCGTGCCTTCTTCAGGTAGCAGTTCATCGCGGGCAGGCCGGCCTCGCGCACGACTCCCTTCTTGGTGACCTGCTGGATGTGCCCGTGGACGTCCGTCAGGTTGTAGAGGTCCAGGGTGATCGGCGCGGCCTCGTCCTGCGGCGCGGCCCCCTCCTGCGGGTTAGCAGCTGCCACTGTTGGCAGCGTTGCCAGGGCGAGCCCGCACACCGAAGCGAGCGCGAGGCGTGTCCATGGTTTGCGCATGGTGTGTTCCTTTCTGAGCGGCAACAACGCCGCGTGTTGTGGTGACTGGGATGGTTCAACGTTGAGGGGCGCCCAGGCGGCGACACGCCGTCCCGCGCACGGCCAGACCCGCGAGGGCGAGAAGGAACCCGGCCCCGATGGCGAGCTCGGCGCTGGCACCCGTGCGCGCGAGGGCCCGGGCACTCGCGGGAGAGGCGCGGTTCTCCGGGCTCTTTCCGCGGGACGAGGCCGTGGCACCCCGGGTGGTCACACGCGGTGCGGAGGTGGTGGCGCTATGCGGTCGGGGCCCGGCGGGCGCCGGGCTCGTCGCGGGCGTCGGGGTGGTGCCCGTTTCCGGTCCTGGCGTCACCGCTGGCACTGGTTCATCGCCCGGTGTGGGCGTGCCTTCGAGGAGCCTGAGCCCAATGATCTCGGGGTTGTGATCGGAGGAGCGGTAAGGGCCCTCGGCCTCGACGGCCAGGTGGGCGTTCATGCCCGCACGCGAGTACTCGAAGGCGATGGACTCCTGGGCGTTGACGGCCCAGCTGGTGACACCGGCAACGAGGGGTGTGGCGGCTGCGTTGGCGAACACGTGGTCCAGCGACCCGGAGCGGCCCGCGTACACGTAGGAGGGCTCGCCCGATCCCGACACGCGCTCCCACCCGGCGCCTTCGATGGTCTTGATCGGGTCTTCCTGCGAGTAGGAGTTGAAGTCGCCGACCAGCAGCGTGGGTTTGTCCGCGTAGCGTGCCGCGAACGACGCCAGGGACGAGGCCTGGGCGACGCGGATCGCGTTGGCGTTTCCCTGCCCATCCCCGCTATCGGTGTTACCGTCCCCGGCCCCGACCGGCACGGACCCCTTGGACTTGAAGTGGTTGGCGATCACCACGAAGGAAGGGGCGGACGCGCGCTCGGTGGTACGCCGCGCGAACTCCTGGGCCAGCGGCTGGCGTGCAAGGCCCGAGAAAGCCGCGTCGTCGTGGATGACGGAGTCCCCGACCGGCGTGACGGCCGCGGTCTTGTAGATGAAGGCGACGCGGATGACGTCCTCGCCGGCCGGGATGGTCGGCGGCGAGGGCACGTATGCCCACACGTCGGATCCCAAGGCCTCGTTCAAGGCGGTCACGAGCCGCGCCAGGGCGGCGTCGCGGTCACTCCCCACCCCCACGGCGACGGGGTTTTCGATCTCTTCCAGGGCGACCACGTCGGCCCCCAGCGCGTTGATCGCGGAGACAATCTTGGCTTCCTGGTTGGCGAAGGCCTCGCGCGAAAACGCGCCGCGCACCTTGCACTTCTTGGCCGTCACGAAGGCGCCCGTGCGGTCCGGGTAGCCCGTGCATCCGGCCTCGTCGACGCCCAGGTCGGAGAAGTAGTTGAGGACGTTGAAGGTCGCCACGCGCGTGTCCCCGCCGACCGTGGGTGCGCTCGGCCGCTGCCCGGTGACGGTCACGGGCGATCGGTCGGGATGCCCGGCGACCATGGAGGTCGGCTGAAAGACAAAGGACCCATGCCTCGGCTCCAAGACGACGGGAGCGGAGAAGGTCACGTGATAGCCCACGCGCGCGGGAGCCCCGTTGGCCAGGTAGGCGTAGGGCACCTCGGTCGCCGCACCCTTCAGCAGGTTCGTGTTCGTCCCGTCGTCGAGGGTGATCACCCGCGCGGCGTTAGCCGCCTCAAAGTCGCGTGCGGCCTGCCCCGGCGCGACCACGTCGGTCGCGGCGCGCAGCGGCTCGGAGCCCGGTGTGAGCGCCAGCGTCCCATACTGATTCGCCGCATAGTTGTCCGTGATCGTCCACGTTCCCTGCGGATCCAGCAGCATCGACTCGTAGGCCTCCGCCTGCCCATCCACAGGGACACCGGTGACCGGAGAGGGAGCCACGGCCTCGCACCCGTCTACCTGCGTGAATCCGGTGGCAGCCAACTGGGTCAGGCTCGAGGGGTTTTCCTTCGCGGTCGTCGCCGGGAACTCGCCGACCACGCCACTGACGCGCACGCACGTCCCCAGGGCCGGGATCTGGCCGTTCTTCCCCGCGTAGACGAACAGCGCGTCCGAGCTGACCCGCCCCTCATCCCACGCGCCGCCACTGCCCGGCGTTTGGATGGTGTAGCCGTCCAGGGTGGCCCCCAGCCCGGATTCCCCCGCCGGGTAGGCGGCCGTCACGACGCCGACCGTGGTGAGGGTAGCCCCCACCATCGCCGAGTCATCTCCCTCCCCCACCGCCTGGATGTCCGGGATTGGGGTATCGACGGTCGCACCGTTTGGCGCGGCATCCTCAGCAGTTGCAACCGCACGCCCAGCGGCACCTTCCGGGGTCGCGGCCACGCTCGCGGGCACGCCCCCAGTCGTCTCGACGTCGGCGGAGGGCTGAGAGCCACGACTCTCGGGGGCGCTCAGCTGTCCCTCCCCCGTCATTGACGAGGCCGACTGCCCCTGGGTGATTCCGCTCCCCTGGGCAGCGGGCGTACCGGATGTTTCGGGAGCACGTTGTTCTCCCGACTGAGCAGGGTATCCAACGCCCGACTGAGCAACCTGCGCAAGTTCCGCCCCGGCGTCAGTCGCCCAAGCGGCAGGAACAAGCCCCACCGCGGACAGAGTGAGCACGCCGAGTACAGCTAACGACCGAGTCCCGCGCGTCATCGGGATTTCCTCTCAACCTCGCCTCACTGTGAGGGACCCACAGGTCCCGAACCGCAGGCATCTTTACCAACGGCAACACGAGTTGTGACAAGTGTAGTCTCAATCGCACACAAATGGAACCGCATGGGAGGATTCCCGTCCCCCCGCGACGACATACGAGAAGCCACGCAGGAGCAACACGAATACCTCAATCACGCCCTGCTCATCGAACTGTGGCCACACCTCCACCTCGATGTCAGGATCATCGCTGCCTGGGAGAACACATTCGACTCACTGCGCGGAAAAAACAAATGGGGGCGCATCCACACCGCACCCACGCACTCGGAGGAATAGCATTCCTGCCGCACAGGAGTGCACACCACCAGCCTCCTTATGCAGGGGATTCCGGCACACGCGAGCCACTATCGGCGACGTTGGGAAGCCGAGGGCTATCAGACAGAACACGTTGGTGGGGGCAGTTCCAGGTGTTGCGGCATGGGTGGACGAGTTCGTTCCCACAGATCACGTCGTCGGCCAGTCAGGTGGCGCTCTGGACCCACCTGCGCGCAGGTTAACGGGCTCTTCGCATGTAAGGGTGTAGGAGGTGTCGGAGTGGGCCGGAATGGGCCGGAATGGGCCGGAGTGCAGGTGGTGGCGTGGGCGGCGTGGGCGGCGTGCTCATCCTGCCGCCAGTAGGGCCTAGCTGCGCATGGAGGGGTGTGGTGGTGAGTGGTTCGGTATGCCAGTTCCGCGTTTGTTCTTGTTTGTTGGGGCACTGCACCCGATCCGTAGGCAATGCACCTCTTCTGTTCGGGTGCACCGCCACGTAACGGGTGCACCGCCACGTAACGGGTGCACCGGCACGTAACGGGTGCAGCGCCCCCATGCTTGTGGCGGCTGTCGGGGTTGTGGGGGTCTTCTGTGCTTGAGTTGTCTTCCGCTTGGGTTGTCTTCCGGGCTCGAGTTGTCTTCTGCTTGGGTCTTTGTGGTGCCTCATGTTGTGGTTCCTCAGAAATGTCGCACGTAATTCCCTGACATGTATGTCAAACGTTGAAATCGCATCGTTGGAATTGCAACGTTTTGGGGTGCTGCACAAAGTTCGGGTATCCGAATTACGTGCGAGTTTTGGTAGATGAGGCGCCCCAGGCGAGCTCCTGTGTTCGGTCGTCGTCCCACGACACTGTCCACGATCCCCGGGACGCTTCGAACACCACCCCCACACCCCACAATGCGAAGAGCCACATAACCCAACCCGAAGAACACAAAACGTTTACACCACTCCACAGGACTTGACCTGCAGCAGTCCCACATTGCTAACATTGAACCATGGGATCACTTGAAGACGAAGTTCGCCGTGAAATCGAAGAAGAAGATATGCGCCGGCGCGCTCAGGTAAGATATTTTAACGTATCCGACCATCCAGCGCTTAGTGAATTTAAAGAACTTTTGAGAAAATATAAAGTCCCTCCTGTAAGATTCTACAAAGATATTCGATCAGGAACTTCAATGTTTGGCTTAGGGCACCCTTTTACGGTCTACTCAGCTGAATCTGAAGGGTGGCTCATTGAAAAGTTAGATTATTATGACTCCTTTATTAAATGTTTTGCATTTACAACAACCGGAGAAGCGTATTTTCTCACAGAACTTGAATGGTACGGTCCCAACAGGCGAGGAGTTTCATCAGATGACACTATCACTGCTCATGGTCATCTGAAATTCGTCAGCCTTGCCAAGGCTCGCCGATGCACCTTCGGGGACAGGAGTGACCTCAGTGTACTCGAAAGAGACTATCTGCGTCCCGCTCTTCGTCAAGTGCTTGAACATGAGGTGACAAAGGGGATTTTTATTCTGTCTTCTTACTAAAGCAAGGCGTGAGCCTACCCCGGGGCGATGGTGCCGCCCGGAGTAGCATCCCGCATAGTGGTGTAACCGTGTGGTGGTCGGCTCGTTTGATATGGGTGCGGTCACCGTGTGATCCTTCGAGAAAGCTCTTCTACTTCTCACTCGAAACGATGTGGAGGCACTACGATGACCGCTCCTCATATTATCGACCCTGCTGGCCTGCTTGGCCAGGCGTTGTCCCAGGCGTCCCCAGATTTGATGCATTCCTTGCTCCAGCACCTGATTAACGCGCTGCTCTCAGGGGACGCTGACACGGTGTGTGGGGCCCAGTGGGGCCAACAAGATCCGCAGCGTCACGCCCAACGCAATGGGTATCGACACCGGCCCCTGGACACCAGGGTCGGCACCATCGACGTGGCGATCCCCAAGCTGCGTTCAGGCACCTACTTCCCGTCAGCGGTTGCTGCAACGGCGCAAACGCAGTGAAACCGCGTTGATCACAGTGGTCGCTGACTGCTACTTAGCGGGAGTATCGACACGGCGCATGGATAAGCTCGTCAAAACCCTGGGAATCACAGGACTGTCGAAGTCCCAGGTCTCACGCATGGCAACAGACCTAGACGAACACGTCGAACAGTTCCGCAACCGTCCCCTCGATGACGCTGGTCCTTTCACCTTCGTCGCCGCTGACGCACTGACCATGAAAGTACTGGCCTGGATCATAGTGCACGGGGAGCAACACTATCGCTGCGCTGCGCTGCGTAAGCTGAGGGTCCACACCAAGCCAAGCATTCGCCCGTACACCGAGCATGTGGGAGCGTTCATCCCCCACGATGAAACAACCACCTTCAATACCGCCTTCACGCGCTACAAAGCCGAAAGATCACCACAAAACCAACACGCTCTGCTCTCTAATACGAAGATGAAACCCCCGACCATTAAGGCGGGGGTTGGAGGACGTGGCATTAGTCTGCCGCCACGAAAGCTTTTTGTCGTGGATACTTGATCACCGTGTTTCGTGGTCATCATCTAACAGCTCGCGCTGCCAAGTACCCGTTTCAGCCCGTGTCCTGTTTCTCGGCATATTCCTGCACGCACATCAAGCAACACAGGATCACGCTTACAAGGACCGAGGCGTATGACACGACAACGATCAACCATGCCAGATTCACAGCCACTCAACGAGGCCGTGATACAGCACCTACGGCCCCGACCTGAGGGCATGCACTGTGCCAGCCCCGGCCTCGTCCCTGTCGATGAGCGACAGTCAGGACGCCGAGTACGGGGAGACGACCACCTGGGCGCGCTGAAGGTCCTTGACCTCGGCGTAACCGGTCGTGGACATGGCACGTTTGAGGGCGCCGACGAAGTTCAGCGAGCCGTCCGCGCGAGTCGAGGGGCCGTAGAGGATCTGCTCGAGCGTGCCCGTCGTCCCCACGTGAACGCGTTGGCCGCGCGGCATATCCGGGTGGGTCGCCTCCGACCCCCAGTGCCAGCCGCGCCCGGGAGCCTCCTCCGCGCGGGCGATGGCCGCACCCAGCATGACGGCGTCCGCGCCGCACGCGATAGCGCGCGCGAGGTCGCCGCTGCGCCCGATGCCGCCGTCGGCGATGACGTGTACGTAACGACCGCCGGACTCGTCCATGTAGTCGCGGCGAGCTGCGGCCACATCCGCGATCGCGGTCGCCATCGGCGCGTGAACGCCCAACGACTGGCGCGTCGAGTGCGCCGCTCCCCCGCCGAAACCAACGAGGACGCCCGCCGCGCCCGTGCGCATGAGGTGCAGGGCCGCCGTGTCCGTGCAGACGCCGCCCACGATGACGGGCACGTCCAGCTCGTAGATGAAACGCTTGAGGTTGAGGGGCTCGCGCCGCGACGACACGTGCTCGGCAGACACTGTGGAGCCGCGAATAATGAACAGGTCGACGCCCGCGTCCACGACCGCGCGCCAATGCTGCTGGACGCGCTGGGGCGAGAGCTTGCCGGCGACGACCACGCCGGCCTCGCGCAGCTGCGTGAGCCGCTCCGTGATCAGCGAGGGCTTGATCGGCTCCGAATAGACGCGCTGGAGGGTCGCGATCGACTCCTCCTCGCCGAGGTGCGCGATCTGGTCGAGGATCGGCTCGGGATCCTCGTAGCGGGTCCACAGTCCATCCAGATCCAGGACGCCGATGCCACCGAGGCGACCAAAGGCGATCGCGGTTTCCGGGCTCATCACCGAGTCCATCGGGGCGGCCATGAGAGGAATGTCGACGTGGTAGGCGTCGATCTGCCAGCCGACGTTAACGTCCTCGGGGTCGCGCGTACGCCGGGCGGGCACGAGCGCAATGTCGTCCAGTGTGTAGGCGCGCCGACCGCGCTTGCCGCGTCCGATTTCGACTTCGTGGCTCATGAACCGATTCTACTGCCTCCGGGACGCAGATGTGCCCGCCCTCTGCCACACTGGTGGAACCGGCAAGGACAGGAGCAACCATGAGCTGGATCGACGACCCGTGGATGGGTTTTGACACCGAGACGACGGGCGTGCGCGCGCTCAAGGACCGCCTCGTCACCGCCGCGCTGGTGCTGCGCATCGACGGGGCCTCCTACCGCAGCGGGGTCAGCGCCCCCGACCAGGTGGCCACGTGGCTGACTGACCCGGGCATCGAGATTCCCGAGCAGGCCACGGCCGTTCACGGCATCACGACCGAGCAGGCGCGGCGCGACGGCCGCCCCATCGAGGAGGTCCTGCACGAGCTGGCCGGTTCCATCGTCGAGCACTGGCTGCGCGGCTACCCGGTCGTGGCCTTCAACGCGACCTACGACATCACGCTGGTCAACCAGGAGCTGCGCCGCCACCGCTTGGGCTCCTTCGAGGAGCGTCTGGAGGGCGCGCCCATGCTGGTCGTCGACCCCCTGGTCCTGGACCGCAAGCTCGACCGCTTCCGCAAGGGCAAGAAGACGCTGACGGAGATGGCGCCCGTCTATGGGGCGGTCGCCTCCCCCGACGCGCACACGGCCGAGGTGGACGTGGCCATGACGCTCGACGTGCTGGCCGGCATGGTCGACAAGTACCCGCAGCTGGCCTCCATGAGCGCCCTGGAGCTCATGGATTACCAGCTCCAGGCCCACCAGGATTGGGCCGAGGACTTCGAGAAGTACCTGCGCAAGCAGGGCCGCGACGCATCCATCGACCGCGAGTGGCCCCAGATCACGCCGCGGGGCCGCGGCGGCGACCAGGAGTAAGAAGGATTCAGGCGGGGGTCGGCAGGTGCCGGCCCCCGTTTTCGTTGTGCATGAGGCTCCTCCGCACACAGGGGGCCTGTACGAGCTGCTTGGAGAGCGCCTGTACGAGGCAGTGGCCGGGTTAGGCCGCGCCCGGTGGGCGGCCGACCGGCTGCGCAGCACGCGCTACACGCCACCAGTGCGGAGGGCGCTGGCGGGGTCGCAGCCCCTGGCCACCAACACACATCCGGATAGATAAGCAACATCCGAATAGGTAACGAACATCCGGATAGGTAAGCAGCATCCGGATAGCTTAACAACCTATCCGGATGTGCATAACCTATCCACGTGTGCACAACCTATCCAGATAAGCCCAGAGGGTATGGCAGGGAACGAAGGGCCTGGTCACGTAACACGCAACGCGCGACCCGTGTGGAGGGTGCCGGCGGGCCCGACGGCGCCACAGGGTCTCGCCGAATAAAAGTCGCACATAATTTCCCACGGTCAGTTTTCAAGTGCCGCTCAAAACGTTGCAATTCCAACGACACAAATTCAAGGTTTGAAGCAGCCGCAGGGGAATTACGTGCGACATTGCCTAGGAACCATGCCTGCGACCGTCCTCGCGGCCCAGACCTCTCCAGTTCCGTCCACGTAAAGGACAGGGTCAGTGCATGCGTCACGGTCACCGATGATGAGCCGCGGTCCCGGTGCACAGCCAACGGAACACCGGCGACACAGCCAACAGAAACACCAGCGGCGCAGCCGCAAGAACACCGGCGACACAGCCAACGGAACACCGGCGACACAGCCGCAACGCGGGTATGCGAGAGGCCCGGAGGCGAGTCGCCGCCTCCGGGCCTCTACGCAAGGATCACTTGTCGTTGATAAGGTCCAGCCACGTGCGGCGCTCACCCACGAGGATGCCGAAGTCGCGGTTCTGGTCCGCGATGGCGGCGTCTGTCGCGGGGTTCTTGATGAGGGCGGCCAGCACGTCGGGAGCGGCGGTGATGGCGCCAACACCCTGACGGACCAGTTCGAGGACCTGCTCAGAGTTCTTGAAGGACGCGGCCAGCACGTCGGCCTTCAGGTCGTAGGTGCGCAGGGTGCGGTGGATTTCGGAGGCGACGCGCACGCCGTCGATGCCGTAGTTGTCCATGCGGTTGACGTAGGGGGCGACGTAGCGAGCCCCGGCCTTGGCGGCCATGAAGCCCTGCATCGAGGAGTGGATGCCGGTAGCGGTCACCTGCATGCCTTCGCGCACGATGCGCGGGATGGCGGCGAAGCCTTCGTGCGTGACGGGCAGCTTGATGAAGAGGTTGCCGCCGATTTCGCCGCGCAGCGCCCGCGCCTCGGCGACCATGTCGTCGGCACGCTGGGAGACGATCTGGACGTGCAGCTGGGCGCCATCGGGCAGGACGGACTTGATCGCGTGGAGGACCTCGAGGGGTTCCTTGCCTTCGCGGTACAGGATCGTCGGGTTGGTCGTCACGCCGTCGATGGGCAGGTATTCGAGGGTCTTTTTGATGGAATCGACGTTCGCGTGATCGATGAGGATGAGCATGGGTGGCTCCTTTGCGCTGTCGTGGGTTTTTCGCACCCCTAGGATAGCGCGGGCGGGAGCAACCCACCGGCTGCTCCCGCCCGCTGTTCACACTCGATTGAGCTGTTCGATGATGAGCTTCGCCGCTTTTGTGTTGCCCCCTGCACTCCGCGTCTCTTGACGAAACTCGGAGAGGCGCGCATGGCACTCACGATCAGAGAGCACGCGCATAGCCGCCTCACGGAGGACATTGGGAGTTGCTTCGCGGATTTCCAACGCTTCACCCAATCCCAGCTCCTCCACCCGCCGCGCCACAGTCGGCTGGTCGTTACCAACAGGAACAACCAGCATCGGCACACCGTAGAAGAGTGCCTCATTGACACTATTCATACCTCCATGGGTAATAAAGAGAGATGCTTGCGAGAGCACCTCAAGTTGCGGAACCCTGCTGCGAACCATCGTCGTAGGAGGAAGGGGCCCTAGGTTCTCGGGGCGCACCGAGTTGCCGATTGCCATGACAACACGCACACCAGTACCTCCGAACGCTTCTACACAGCGACGGAAGAACCGCTCGGATTTATTGAGTTCTGTTCCGAGAGATATGTAGACGAGAGGTCCGCCACCTTCGGGAAGTTCACATGGCTCGTGGCGACATCCATCGATAGAAGCACCTACGAACGCATACCGAGATTGAGGAAATTCGCCGGCGTACACCTGGAAGCTCCGAGGCGTGTAGGTGATGTTGAGAGCAGGGCTATTACGCACAATCTCAGCCTCAAGCTCTCGGAATCGCCAGCCATATCGCCTACTCATAGGTGCGGAGATGAGCGCTCTCAGGCGCGGGAAACGGAAGATCGAGGTTAGGTACAACCCGCCGTTTCGACCGAAGTCTTCCAGCACATGCTCATTAAGCGCGAAGGTTGAGAAGATCCTAATGGGGACTATTCCCAAACGGTCGGCGAGCGCCTTGCCTGACACAAAGAGCATCTCGTAGAGCAGGCAGTCGTAGCCTGCGCCGATACGCAGCACCGTCCGATAAGCCGCACGCCAGCATCGCATGCGATCCTGGAATGGACGCGGGAAGAGGGGATAGTCATCGTAAGGGACGAAATGCGCGCCCGTATTTTCCACTGCTTCTCGCCACGCAGGAGAATGAATATAGGTGACACGATGCCCCATATCAGTGAGTACCCGAGCTAATCCGAGCGTCGGGTTCGTATGGCCAGCAAACGGTAGATTCACCATGAGAATGGAGTAGGAATTGCGCTCATTCATAGAAATGACCTACACCGTTTTTGATGACTGCGATAGCTTCCTCACTGAGCACCTGAGCATCGAAACGCTTGAGGAAAGCAGCGATGAAGTCCACCTTTTGACACATTCGCTCATACGATTCCGCAACGATCAGCGGATCGACCCACACATCTACAAGCAGGACCAACACTTCAGCAACCTCACGGGGGAATGCACAGCCGATTTCACCAGACTCGATTCCCTGGCGCAGCATTTGTTCCAGGTGGGGCGCAAGCTTTGTCAGCGTGTTACGCAATGATTCCAGTAAGGCTTCTGGAACCTCACTCACCCAGTTGGCGCGCCCAAGACCACTTTGCGGACTAGACGCAACCATATGCTTCGCGAGGACCGTTACCCTATCGGTCACCGATGCATCAGATTGTGCAGCCAGGTCTTCAACAAATGCGTTCAGATAGTGCAACTCCCCCACAACAACGGAACGCAGCACCTCCTGTTTCGACGAGAAATGATGATAGATCGCCCCCTTCGACATGCCGCTTGTCGTGACGATATCTTGCATCGTTGTCATGTCGTAACCCTTATCTGCGAAGAGCTGGCGAGCGGCTATACAGATCGCTTCCCGGGTACGCTCGGATTTCTCAGCCTGATTCACACAACCCCCATTCCAGACCGTCGGTCGGTTTTATTGTACGTCCCTCCTTCACACCCAGCAAGACAAGCCACCGAAGAGTCCGGAAGACAAGAGCAGCCACACTGCCACGACTTAACGAAAGACCCAGCTCCCCACCCTCTTTGCACCCTCCCCCACCCACGCAGCCGCAACACAAATCCTTGAATGCCTCCAAGACAAAACACGCACGTAACCAACTCATACAGCGTCATCGCCCCCCGAGTCACCCTTGCATACAAGAAGCGGGCGGGAGCAGCCCACCGGCTGCTCCCGCCCGTTCCGAACGCCCGACCTGCGATTACTTCGCTGATGAGGAATGGTAGTTCGGCGCTTCCGTCGTCATCTGTACGTCGTGCGGGTGCGACTCGCGCAGGCCCGCGCTGGTGATGCGCACGAAGCGACCGTTGGCCTTGACCTGGGAGATCGTGGAGGCACCCAGGTAGAACATGGTCTGGTGCAGGCCGCCGACGAGCTGGTAGATGACCTGGGCGAGGGAACCGGTGTAGGGCACCTGGCCCTCGATGCCCTCGGGGACGATCTTGTCGTCGGAGGTGACGTCGGCTTGGAAGTAGCGGTCCTTGGAGTAGGACTTGCGCCCGCGCGAGCTCATCGCGCCGAGCGAGCCCATGCCGCGGTAGCGCTTGAACTGCTTGCCGTTGGTGAACACAACCTCGCCGGGGGACTCCTCGCAGCCGGCGAGGAGAGAGCCAAGCATGACGGTGTCGGCGCCGGCCACGAGGGCCTTGCCGATGTCGCCCGAGTACTGCAGGCCGCCGTCCGCGATGAGCGGGACTCCGGCGGGACGGCAGGCCTGGGCGGCCAGGTGGATGGCGGTGATCTGGGGGACGCCGACGCCGGCGACGACGCGGGTCGTGCAGATCGAGCCGGGGCCCACGCCGACCTTGACGGCGTCAACGCCCGCGTCGATGAGCGCCTGCGCGCCCTCGGTCGTGGCGACGTTGCCGCCGATGATGTCGATGCCCTCAAACGTCGGGTCGGCCTTGATGCGGCGGATCATGTCGAGGGCGAGCTGGGCACCGCCGTTCGCGGTGTCGACGACGAGGACGTCCACGCCGGCCTCGGCCAGGGCGGTGGCGCGCTCCCACGTGTCGCCCCAGTAGCCGACGGCCGCGCCGACGACGAGGCGCCCGCGCGAGTCCTTCGTGGCGTTGGGGTACTGCTCGGTCTTGACGAAGTCCTTGACGGTGATGAGGCCGGTCAGGTGGTCGTTCTCGTCGACGATGGGCAGCTTTTCGACGCGGTGTTCGGCCAGCAGGTGCTTGGCGTGTTCGCGGGAGATGCCGACCTGGCCGACGACGAGGCGGTCACGCGGGGTCATGCAGTCGCGCACGCGCAGGGTGGCCCACTCGCGCTGGGGGACGAAGCGCAGGTCGCGGTTCGTGATGATGCCCAGGAGGGTGCCGTCCTCGTTCACGACGGGCAGGCCGGAGACGCGGTAGTGGCCGCAGAGGCGGTCGAGTTCGTCGATGGTCGCATCGGGGCCGACGGTGACCGGGTCTTCGACCATGCCGGATTCGCTGCGCTTGACCTGGCGGACCTGGGCGGCCTGTTCCTCGATGGAGAGGTTGCGATGAAGGATGCCGATGCCGCCCTGGCGGGCCATGGCGATGGCCATGCGCGCCTCGGTGACGGTGTCCATGGCGGCGGACAGGAGCGGCACGCGCAGGGAAATGTTCTTTGTCAGGCGGCTGGATGTGTCAACGGATGAAGGAACGACGTCCGTAAGCTCGGGTAGGAGCAGGACGTCGTCGTAGGTGAGGCCGGTCAGGCCGAAAGGATCGTGTGATGAAAGTTCTCCCATGGGCCAATTGTAGGTGGTCGGCGGTGCTTTCGCGTAACCGCCCGCGCGTGGGGGTGGTGACAGGGACGAGGCCGGAGCTGGCCTGCGCGTCACGGTGGCGCCTGGGGGAGGCACGTCACGAGGCGCGCGGGCCCAGGTGTTAGGCGGCGCGCTGGGCCCTGGAGGCCCCGGCCCGAGCGGTGGCCCCGGTGACAGTCAGGTAGATGGGGGCGGCGCCGCGGGCGAGCATGCGGGCGGCGGTCAGGGCGTCCGGGCGTCCCTCCCACACCCGCATGGAGACGGATCCGTCGGGCGCGATTTCGTGGATCCAGCGTCCGACGCCGGCGCGGGCGTGGGAGTCTGCCCAGGCGACTGCGCGGGCGTAGTCGACGGCCATGTCCTCGACGCGGTCGGGGTCGACCAGTTCGGCGAGGACGCGGGCGGCGCTGGCGGCCTCGCACACGACCCAGTGCATGCGTTCGGGCGCGACGACGACGCCGGTGGCGTCGAGCGTGTAGACGATGCCGCCGACGCCGTCGTCGGTCCAGCCGTCGGCGTGGGCGCACTCGTACAGGGAGACGGCGGTATCGAGCATCCAGGGCCCGGGGGTTTCGCCCATGTGGGTGAGGATCGCGTGGATCTGGCCGATGAGGCGTGCTGCTTTGAATCCGAGGCCGGGCAGGGTGTCGGCGGGTCGGATGAGTTCGAGCGGGGGCTGGTCGGAGGTGGGTGGCAGGGGGCGCCATTCCTCGTCGAAGAGGTCGGGCAGGGCGAAGCCGGAGCGGGCCGCGATTTCGCCGACGAGACGCATGATGGAGCGGGCGCGGTCGAACCAGACGCGGTTTCCGGTGGCTTCCCAGGCGGCCAGGTAGGACTGGGCGGTGTCGAGGTTGGTGGAGAGTCGGCGCAGGGGCGAGCGCGCGCCGGTGGCCGGGTCGATCTCTTCGCGCACGGCCCCGACGTTGGGGTCCCACCAGCGCCGGTCCTGGTCCGTTTCGAGGTCGGCCAGGAGGGTGCTGGCCTCGGCGTGCCCGGCCATGAGAGCCGCGGCGGCCGCGCCGATCATGGCGGACTGGGCGCGCTGGGACAGGACGGAGCGGGGTACCGGGGTCGCGCTGGTTTCGGAGGTGGGGACGACCTCGGAGTACCAGGAGCCGCCGGGGCCGCGCAGGGGTCCGGTGAGGGCGGCGAGGCCGTGGTCAACCAGGTGCGCCGCGCCTTCGATGCCGCGCATCTGCGCGAGGGCGAAGACGTGCGTCATGCGCGCGCTGATGCGCGCATCCAGGGGTCGCCCGAGGTCCACGTGGCCGTCGGCGCGCAGGAATGCGAAGCCGACGCGTGCCTTTGATCGGGACGCGAAGGAGACCAGCGCCTCGAAGTCGGCGTCGAAAGCGCGGCGTAGATCTTCATTGTTCCAGGGGGCGTTCATGACTGTTCTCCTGCCGTACGTACTCTCACGGTATCACCTGACCAGCGCTGTTGGCATGAACGACGGCCCCGCGTGGGATCGTCGTCAAATGAGAGGAACCCAGGCCTCGTCAATGGTCAGGAACGGCCGACGAGCTGGAGGTCTGCTTGGGGGGCCAGGAGCGCGAGGGCTTCTTCGACGCAGGCGCTGATCGTGCGCACCCGTTGCACGTGGGCGGCCAGGACGTCGGGGGCGTCGGTGCCGACGATGATCGTGGGGCCGCCGTAGCGAGCGTTGAGTTCGCGGACGGTGTCGGCGCAGGCGGGCCCGCAGCCGAGCACGACGGTGAGCGCGGGGACGCCGCCGCGCACGTATTCACGGAATCGGTCCGCGGCCCCCACACCCCCGTAGTTGTCGCTGGACAGCAGGCGCACGTCGCACCCGTACCAGGCCAGGGCGACGCCGATGACTTGGGCGGGGGTCTCGTGGAGGGTGTCGCAGATGAGGGCGACGCGGTCCCCGCCCACGAGGGAGCGGGCGGGGCGTGAGAGGTGGACGGATCGGCACACGCGCTGGAAGGCGTTGAGCAGCATGAGCGCGGGCGTGCATCCCACGGGGTCGCCCGCCGGGGTGGCGCGCAGGGATTTGAGCGTGGGCTCCACATAGCGCGACCAGGTATGGACGAGGCCGTGGCTGGCGACGGCGGCTTCGAGCGCTTCCTCGAGGCGGGGGAAATCATCGGCCAGGACGACGGCGCGCAGCTGGGCGGCGCTGATGGGCCCGGTGCTGGGGCGGGTTGAGAGCTCGGAGAGGGCGCGCTTGGCGGCCTCGGCGGCAGGGAGCCCGGCGTGGACGTGGTTGACCATTGCGCGCAGGCGCTCGACGTCCTCGGGTTGGTAGCGGCGCCGCGATCCCGCCTCGTGCTGGGCGGGGCCGAGGCCGTAGCGGCGTTCCCAGGTGCGCAGCGTGGAGGCGGAGACGCCGAGTTCGTCGGCGACGGAGGACACGGTGCGGGAACGATCGGCGTGCGCAGCGTGCGTCAGAATCGCTCGAGGCATGACTGCTCCTCTCCCTTCGCCGTTGTTCCCTATTGATTCTTGCCGGTTGCGGCCGTGAGCGCCACAGGAAGCTATGCGTCAAGCATCTCAAAGTTATTCAAAAAGTTGTTCATTGTTCGTTCATAATCGCCACCACGGTTTCATCTGCATTTTCACCGCCCAGACCTTGCCAGCATGAGAACTGGCTCATAGTTCTAAAAAGGGCCTTGAATAACTACCGCACAAGTGTCTATCCTTGCGGACATCGTATGCCGAAAGTGTCGGCACGACAGACAAGAAGGAGGCACCCAATGACTGACGTCTCCCGTCTGCCCGGACCCATGATCGACGCGTGGGAATGGCAGTACGAAGCGGCGTGCCGAGACCTGGACACCGAGCTGTTCTTCCACCCCGAGGGTGAGCGCGGCTCGACGCGCCGTCGCCGCGCGGCTAACGCCAAGGCGATCTGCGCGACCTGCCCGGTAATCGAGCAGTGCCGGTCCTACGCTCTGGCCGCCCAGGAGCCCTACGGCATCTGGGGTGGAATGACTGAGGAAGAACGACGCGAAGAGATCCGCTCCTCCGGACGCGGACGTCGCGTGTCCTAACGCTCAACCGAACTGCCGGTGCGGCATCGCCCCCGCGATGCCGCACCATTTTACTGTCCAGACATCGCCCGCCATCACGACCGACGTTCCCCGGGAGGACGCATGACCGCCAACGATTCAACGGCCTCGTCAACGACCAAGAAGACCACCGCCGAGCAGGACACCAACATCTACAAGACCCTGTTCATGGTCACCGCACCGATCACCGCCCTGCTGGCGGGCGCGTGCGTGTGGATGGGCGTCCAGCTCTCCTCCACCTCGCCCGCGAGCCAGGCGACCCCGGCGGCCAGCGCCTCCGCGCAGCTGCCCGCCGACGAGACGAACGCCGAGCCGAGCCAAACGAACCCGAACAACCTGGCCATCATGGAGTCGTTCGTGCGTCACGACGCGGCTGACCCGCAGGCCAAGGGCGACGTCAACGCGCCCGTCACCATGGTCGTCTTCTCCGACTTCGCCTGCCCCTACTGCACGAAGTTCGCCCAGGAGATCGACCCTGAGCTGGCGGACCTGGTCGCAGACGGCACGCTGCGCGTCGAGTGGTACGACCTCGCGCAGATCACCGACTCTTCTCCCCTGGCGGCCCAGGCGGGCATCGCCGCTGGCGAGCAGGGCAAGTTCTGGGAATTCCACGACGCCGTGTACGCGGCCGCCGACCCGACCGGGCACCCCCAGTACTCCGAGCAGTCCCTCGTTGACTTCGCGGCCAAGGCCGGCGTGCCCGACCTGGACAAGTTCCGCGCGACCATGCGCGATCCGCTGACCGTCACCAAGGTCTCCTCCGCGAAGGAGCAGGCGCACCAGGCCGGAATCACGGGCACGCCCACGTTGTTCATCAACAAGGCCTACATCCCCGGCTTCCGCGACGCGGCGTACGTGCGCAACACCGTCCTGGCACAGCTGGCCGAAACGGCTTCCTGAGCCTGCGGGCGGCGCGACCCACCGCGTCCAGCCCGTCATCAACAGAGACAGAGAGGGGCGGCCCGGAAGGAATCCTTCCGGGCCGCCCCTTTATGCGTCTGCGCGGAGGCGTTCAGCGCTCCACAACCGCCAGCACGTCACGCGAGGACAGGATCTGGAACTCCTGGCCGTCGTACTTGACCTCGGTGCCGCCGTAGCGCGAGTAGATGACGACGTCGCCGACCTTGACGTCGACGGGGATACGGTTGCCGTTGTCGTCAACGCGGCCGGGGCCCACGGCGATAACTTCGCCTTCCTGCGGCTTCTCCTTGGCGGTGTCCGGGATGACCAGGCCGGAGGCGGTGGTCTGCTCGGCCTCAACCTGGCGGATGACGATGCGGTCCTCGAGGGGCTTGATGGAGATCGACATTGTCGCTCCCTTTCTTCTTTGTCACGAAGGTGCTCGTCCTTTCCCTGCCGTCGCGGGGGTCAGGTGCAGGACCGGTCGCGGGGAGATCCCGCGCTTCCTCCCCGAGTGTAGTTGCGGGCCTGGCACTCGGGCAACCCGAGTGCCAGGGGCGTTCACCGTGGGCGATTCGCCCGTCCCTCCCCTCCATTCCCGCGAGCGCGACCCGCGAGCGCGCAGCCACCACGGCCTCGTCCCCCAAGAGGTGGGACAATGGGCCCGTGAGCACCCTGACCCCGATCCTGTCCTCTCCCGGCTGGGAGCTGCTGGAGTCCCTGCAAGCACGCCTGGAGTCCCAGCCGATGCCGCTGCGTGAGCTGGGCGCGGCGTTGCGAGCGTCGGGCGTCGAGGCCGAGCTGGCCGCCGCAGTTGTGACACAGTTGGCGTTGCGCCAGGCTGCGCGCAAGAAGTTCGGGCCGGTGGCCACCCACATGGTGTTCACGCGCGATGGGCTGGAGCAGGCGACGCGCCTGGTGGTGGCCGCGCGCCACGCTCAGCGCTTCCGCGCCAGCGGGGCGACGCGCGTGGCGGACCTGGGATGCGGGATCGGTGGGGATGCGCTGGCGATCGCGGGCCTGGGCCTGGATGTGCTGGCGGTGGACATCGATCCGGACGCGGCGGGTGCCGTGGCCGCGAACCTGCGGGATTTCGAGGGCGCGCAGGTGCGCCTGGGCGACGTCATGGACGTGGATGTTGAGGAGCTGGCGGGCGAGGGCGTGGACGCGATCTTCGCCGATCCCGCCCGGCGCACGGGCGCTTCGCGGGGATCGGCGCGCATTACGAATCCGGAGCAGTGGTCTCCTCCCCTGTCCGCGGTCCTCGGGTGGGCGCGCACGATTGAGCGTGTGGGCGTCAAGGTGGCGCCGGGCATCGCCTACGACTTCATTCCCGCCGATTGGCACGCGCAGTGGGTGAGCGTGGGCGGGGACCTCGTCGAGGCCTCCCTGTGGTCTCCTGCGCTCGCGCCGGAGGGGCGGGGCCGCTCCTGCCTGCTCCTGGACGAGGCCGGGGCAGCCCACGCGCTCTCCTCTCCCGAGGGGATGGCAGCGAATACGCCCGCCGAGTCCGTGGAGGTCGCCCCGCTCGGGGCTATTGTCGCCGAGGCGGACCCGGCGGTGATCCGTTCGGGCCTGCTGGGCGTGCTCGCACGCCAGTGCGGGGCGGGCATCGTGTCGGAGAAGATCGCCTACCTGACGGGCGACGATCTGCCGCCCAGTCCCTTCTACGATCGCTTCGAGATTCTCGAGGTGACAAACTTGCGGGCCAAGGCCATCGCCGCCGCTCTCAAATCCCGAGACGCGGGCAGCGTGGAGATTAAGAAGCGCGGCGCGGACATCAATCCTGATGACCTGCGTAAAGCTCTCAAGCTTCGCGGCGGCAGCGCTCAGCTGACGGTCATTGCGACGCGTCTTGCCGGTCGCCACCGGGCGATTATCTGCAGGCGGTTGCCCGAAAACCTGTAAGGAAGCTCTCCGCCGTCCCAGCGCGCCCGACTGACACAATGGAGGCAATCAGCGAAAGGATCGTCATGACCTTGCCCTTCGGTTCCTCCCAACGTTCCACGATCGGTGTCGAGTGGGAGCTCCAGCTCGTCGACCGCGACTCGCACGACCTGCGTCAGAGCGCGGACGCGATCATCGACCGCGCCACGGTCAACGGCCAGCTCTACCCCGGCATTCACCGAGAGATGCTCCTGAACACGATCGAGGTCGTGTCCAAGCCGCGCTCGACCGTCGCCGAGTGCGTTGCGGACCTGACGGGCTGCGTTGATTTCCTGCGGCCCCTGGCCTCGGACCTGCGGATCGACCTGGCCACCGCAGGCACGCACCCCTTCGCCCGCCCGGGGCGCCAGCGCGTGACCGACTCGGAGCGTTACGCCCAGCTGGTGGAGCGCACCGCCTACTGGGGCCACCAGATGCTGCTCTACGGCGTCCACGTGCACGTCGGCGTCGAAGACCGCGCGAAGATCCTGCCCATCCAGGCAGCTCTGACCGCTCACCTGGGTCACCTCCAGGCCATCTCCGCGTCCTCCCCGTTCTGGGCGGGCCAGGACACGGGGTACGCGTCCAACCGCGCGATGGTCTTCCAGCAGCTGCCCACCGCCGGCATCCCGCGACAGTTCGAGACGTGGGAGGACCTGGAGGCCTACACGGACGACATGATCAGCACGGGCGTCATCGAGGGATTTGACGAGGTCCGCTGGGACATCCGCCCCTCGCCTGCCTTTGGCACGATCGAGAACCGCGTGTTCGACGCGGCGACGAACGCGACCGAGGTCGGCACCTTCGCGGCCTTGACCCACGTCCTCGTCGAGCACTTCTCGCGCCTGTTCGATGCCGGCGAGCCGCTGCCCTCTCTGCCGGATTGGTTCGTCGCCGAAAACAAGTGGCGCTCGGCCCGATACGGCATGGACGCGACCCTCATTGTCTCGCGCGACGGCGCGACTGAGAGCGCCCGCGACGGTATCGCGCGCCTGCGCGAGGAGCTGGCTCCCGTGGCCGCCGACCTGGGATGCGCCCGCGAGTTCGCGGGCCTGGACACGATCCTGACGATCGGCGCCTCCTACGAGCGCCAGCGTTCGGTCGCCGCGGCCGCCCGACCCGGCCAGGGCCTCGACGCCGTCGTGGACCTCATGCGCGCCGAGATGGCCGCGGGGCGTCCCCTGGCCCTCGCGGAGTTCGCGACGCTCAACGCCTGAGAGCGCCACACCAGCCCGCGCATCAACGCCCGCGCAACCTCAACGCCTCGGCCCGGCCACGCTTCGTGGCTGGGCCGAGCGCTTCCCAGCCGATTCTCAGCCCATTGTCAGATCGCAGTAGTATCCTGTGCTGCGGAAAATGGTACGGCCTGAGAGGACACCATCGTGGCGCAGGAAGAATTTGAGTCACCCCACGCCGAGCCCGAACAGCGCGCGGCACGTCTGCGCATGATCGGCACCCCACTTGCGGCGACGCTGCGAACCTTCTGGCTCCTGATCTCCTCGCTCGCGCGCCTGACGGTGCGCTGGCTCTCCCACGCCCCGGCCACCGCCGTCGTCACGGTCGTCCTGAGCGTCTTGTCCGCCTCGTACCTGGTGTGGCGCGACCAGTTCAGCGTCCTTGAGGCCAGCCCCTCCCCCTCCCCCTCCCACTGGTGGTCGATTTTCTCCTCGGTCGGCGCGGTTCCCGGCCATTTCCTGGCCACGGCGCTCCTGGGCATCGGCGCCATGATCCTCGCTGGCGGCGCGGCCGAACGCCATCTGGGCACGCGCACCTGGGTGACCGCGGCGCTGGCGGGCCAGGTCCTGGGCGTGACCGCGACGTGGGCAACCCTGCCGCTCCTCAAGCGCACGATCGCCGATTGGGGCCAGGCGATCGGCGAGGGAACCCTGTGGGGGACGAGCCTGATCCTCGTGGCCCTAGTGGGCGCGGCCGTGCAGTCCCTGGGGTCGCGCTGGCGTTGGAGGGCCCGCTTCCTCCTCATCGGAGTCCTCGTATTGTCGGCAGCCATCCTCGGATCAGCGATCTCCTACGCGCGCGTGTGGGCGCTCCTGGCCGGCATGGTCGCCGCGCGCCTGGTCGGCGTGCGCGGCTCCGAGGACGACACCGACGACGAGGTGACCCTCGGGCGCCAATTCGCCTCGATCGCCGCCCTGTGCTGGGCGTGCGCGGCGGCTCTCACCGTCGTCTCGGCCGCACCCGAAGGCCCGCTCGCGCAGATGCGCTGGTCACTGGGGCCGGCCTGGTGGCTCGAGGGCCGCACGGGCGTCATCACGACCCTCCTGTGCCTGGCGCCCATCACACTCCAGCTAGTCTTCGCCTACGGCCTGCGTAGGGGGCGCCGCCTCGCCTACGTCGGGACGCTCATCCTGCAGGGTATCCTCGGCATCTCGACGGTGACGTCAACCACCGTCGAGCTTCTCGCGTGGAACGGCCCGGACGATCCCCTGCGCCCCGAGGTGAGCACGGCCGCCGCCCTGCTGCTCATGCCCGTCCTCCTCAACGTGACGCTGTGCGCCATTACCTGGTGGGTGCGCCGCTCTTTCACGATCCACGCCGCGCCCTCGACAACGTCGACCCTGCTGCGTCGCTGGCTCATTCTCATGGTCGTGTGCGCGGCCGTGGTATTCGTGCTCGGGCTACTCACGAGTGACTCGTTTATTCCCTTCTCCGCGCTGGCCTCGGGCGAGGATTTATCGGACGCTCCCAACGCGACGCCACTGCAGGTATTCCACGACTACGTCCTCGTTCTCCTGCCCACTGCGACCGCCTCGATTTTCGAACCCACGCTCGTTCCCATGACTCTCCTGGCCGAGGCGCCCGTCCTGTGGACGCCGCTCGTCGCGTGGGTCGGCACGCTGTTCCTGGTGCTGCGCGCGCTCCTGGCTCTGCCCCGCGTGCCCGCCTCCTCCCCGGTCGACGACCTCATCCCCCTCCTACGCGAGCACGGGGCCAACACCCTCGGGTGGATGCAGACCTGGGAAGGCAATCAGGTGTGGGTCTCTCCCTTCGACGAGGCCGGGGTCGCCTACCGCGGGGCCGGCGGCGTCGCGCTGACCGTCACGGACCTCGCCTACGAGGAGGGAACGGCCTCGCGGGCCATCGCCGAGTTCTCCTCCTTCACCGCCTCCGCGGGCCTGACGCCCGCACTCTACTCGATCCACGAGGACCTCGCGCAGGCCGCCCGGCGCGACGGCTGGACAATCATGCAGGTCGCCGAGGAATCGCTCCTCGACCTGCCCGGCCTCGCGTTCAAAGGCAAGGCCTACCAGGACGTGCGCACCGCCATGAACCACGCGGCGCGCGAGGGTGTCGAGGCCCACTGGACCACGTGGGAGGAGTGCCCGCAGGGCTGGAAGGACCAGATCACCGTCATTTCGCAGGGGTGGAGCTCCGACAAGGCCCTGCCGGAAATGGGCTTCACGCTCGGCGGCGTTCGCGAGCTCGCGGTCCCAGAGACACGCATTCTCGTCGCAGTCGACTCCCAGTCAACGATTCACGCCGTCACCTCATGGCTGCCTGTATACCGGGGCGGCCAGGTCGTCGGCCTCACCCTGGACGTCATGCGCAGGCGCACCCAGGGGTGGCGCCCCGCCATCGAGTTCCTCATCGGCAAGGCGGCCCTGTCCGCCCAGGAGGAGGGCCTCGAATTCCTGTCCCTATCGGGCGCGCCCCTCACCCGCTCCGCCGACGACACCTCCGTGTTCGGCCCACTCATCGACGCGCTGGCGGCCATCATGGAGCCCCTCTACGGTTTCACGTCGCTGCACGCCTTCAAACGCAAGTTCAAGCCGCGCACGCAGCCCCTCTACCTGGCCGTGCCTGACCCCGCCTCCCTGGCAACCGTGGGCCTGGCCATTTCGCACGCCTACGTGCCCCACGTGTCCCCCACGCAAACCCTCACGCTGCTCGCCTCCGTCAGCGCTGGCCTCGCCAAACTCGCGGCAAAAGGCGTGGGTGACCTGCGCTCGGCCCACGCCGCTCGCGCTGCCTCACCGAAGGCGCCAACCCCGGCCTCGCCCGGCCCTGACAATACACGCGAGGCCGCCACGGCCTCGTCCAGCGCTTCCACGAAGGAATGACGATGTCTTTTCTTGGCTCTCTGTCCCTGACGTCAGCACGCACCCTCGCGGTCTTCGCAGCCCTGGCGGCCCTGTCTCTCCTGGCGGGGGCGTTCCTCCTGCCGCGGTGGGCTCCCAGGCGCTTTCCGCGCCGCACGAGGCATTGGCTGGCTCGCACGGTCCTCATCCTCGCGCCGATCCTCCTTGTGACTGCTTCGGGCGCGCTCGTCCTCAACCGTTCCCTCGGCCTTGTCAAGACAAGCGGCGACCTGGCGGAACTCATTGCCTCCAACGTCGAGGAACCGGCAGCCGAGTCTGGTGGCGAGGTCACGATCGGCGACCAGCCGATCGCGTCATCCAGCCTCGACGCGACCTTCACCAGGACCGAGGACGGGATGCTCACCACCACGTGGACGGGCCCGATCAGCGGCATCACGCTACCCGTCTTCGTCATCGCGCCACGCGACTACTCCCCCACCGACGGCAAGACCTACGCGGTCATCGAGCTGTTGCACGGCTACCCGGGCGAAGCCGACGGCACCACGCAGGGCGCCCACGTCCAGGAAGCCCTCGACAACGCCATCGACGCCGGGATCATCCCGCCCACCATCATCGTCGCCCCCTCCCTGAGCGTCGACGAAGAAGCACACGACTGCGCGGACATTGAGGGACGCCCCGCCGTCTACACGTGGTCCGCGCACGAAATCCCCGCGTTCATCCGCCACAATTTCCCCAACACCTCCGACAAGCGCGACGCATGGATGCTCGGCGGTTTCTCCGCGGGCGCCTACTGCGCGGTGTGGACGGCGATGCGCACACCCCAAACCTTCGGCGCAGCCGCCTCCCTCTCCGGCTATGACACGCAGATCGAAGGGCAGATGACGAATCTCGGCGACCAGTACCTGGCGGATAACACCCTCTCCACGATGCTGGCCAAGAGGGTCCCCGACGGGCTGCGCATCTACGCGATGGCCGCCGCAGACGACGGGGCCGGCGGCGCCCCCGCCGCCGTTGCGATGGCGAAGGCCGTCAAGGCTCCCGACACCGTGACGACCGACATCCCGCCCACCGGCGGGCACGCCGGGCCCCTGTGGCGCGAGCACATCCCGACGATGCTGGCGTGGTGGGGTTCCTCCGACGCGGTAGCCACCGCCGTGGGGGCTGCCCCGACGGCGGCGACCGCGCTGGCATCCGAAGCCTACGCCTCCATCGTGCCGGCCACAAACGTCACGCACTCCGTGCGACCGACGGCCCCCAACGGCGCGGCCACCCTCGCCATCCTGGCGCTGCTGTCCGCAATGAGCCTGACGATCACGTGGCGTTTCGCGGGCTCGTGGCGCGCCCTCCTGGCCGGGGACGAGCAGGACTGGGCGCGCGAATCGCGCCTCTTCCGCCTGCCAATGCCGCGCATCATTGCCCGCATGCCGGGCGCGGTCTCCTCCTGCGTCACCTACCTGGCGCGGCTGACCTCCCTCGCCTTCACGTCACTGGCCTGCGCCGCCTTCATCGGGGTGTGCGCCAACATGGCGGGCGGCTTTTACACCTCGTGGTCCTCGGTCGCCGAGTCCTTCATGGAGGGCCTGCGCTGAGAGGGCCCCTGCTGCTCAGGCGCGCGGGGGAACGTAGGTCGTCGTCAGCTCCATGCCGGAATCCGGGGAGAAATCCCAGTCCGACGGGGGCAGGCCCGCCGCGACCAGCTCCGATCCGATGGCCGCGATCTGCGCGCCGTTGTCCGTGCAGAAACGCAGCGGGGGCATGCGCACCTGGACACCGGCCGCCGCAGCCCGCTCGGTGAGTAGAGCGCGCAGGCGCGAGTTCGCGGAAAAACCGCCGCCCACGACGATCGTGTCGCAGCCGGTGTCCAGCGCCGCGCGCACGGCCTTGGCGGTCAGGGAATCGTTGACGGCCTCGGAGAACGCGGCGCACACGTTTTCCTTGCTGACGACCTCACCGCGGGCGTTCGCGCCCTCGATGTAGCGGGCCACCGCGGTCTTGAGGCCCGAGAACGAAAAGTCGTACTTGTGGCGCTCCTTGTCCTTGCCGGCGGCCAGGCCGCGCGGGAAGCGGATCGCCTCGCGGTCGCCCTGCTGGGAGAGTCGATCCACGTGGGGGCCGCCCGGGTAGGGCAGGTCGAGCAGTCGCCCGACCTTGTCGAAGGCCTCGCCCGCAGCATCGTCGAGGGTGCCGCCCAGCTCGACAACGTCGGTCGCGATGTTCCGGATCTCCAGGATGTTCGAGTGTCCGCCGGACACAACCAGCCCGATGAAGTGCTCGGGCAGCGGGCCGTCCGCCAGCTTGTCGACCGCGAGGTGCCCGATCACGTGGTTGACGCCGTACAGGGGCTTGCCCAGCGACGAGGCCAGGGCCTTGGCCGCGCAGATACCCACCGTCAGCGAACCGACCAGGCCGGGCCCCGCAGCGACCGCGATCGCATCCACGTCAGCCAGGGGCACCCCGGCCTCGTCGAGGGCGGCGTCCAGCGTGGGCAGGAAAGACTCCAGGTGCGCGCGCGACGCAATCTCCGGGATGATGCCGCCGTAGCGGGCATACTCGTCCATCGACGTGGCCGTACGGTCGACCAGTAGCTGCGTGCCGCGCACGAGGCCGACGCCCGTCTCGTCACACGTTGACTCAATACCAAGGACCAGGGGTTCACTCACGCCCTCTAGTCTAAGTCGGCGCGCACGAGGACGCCGCGCGCACGCGGCGAGCGCGCGGCGTGTGCATTCGAGTCCGAGTCTTAGTCCTGCCCGGTCCGCTTGTTCGCAATGAGCATCGCGACGCCCGCGACAGCGGCCACAAGCAGCGACCACGGGATAAGCGAATCGGCGACGGGCTTGATGGTCGGGGGCCCGAAGACGACCCCCAAAACCAACAGAACCGACAGGATCACGAAGGTAAGCATCGCGCCGATCGCGACCGTCGCGCTGACCCAGTAGCGGCGCGTGTGCGTATTCGGGCCGGTCTCATCAAATTGCATGGCAAGCTCCTCTCTGAGCCCCACTGATGTCACCATGATACGCCGCAGATCACAGTGTTGGTGGGCGCTTGACGAGGGGATCATCGCGGGCCGAGGACGCAAAGGGGCCCGGCGCACGTGCGTGCGCCGGGCCCCTGGCCACTCGGGCGGATCAGACGCCCTTGAAGGCGGCCTTTCCGAGCTGGCGGTTCAGGTTTGCGATCACGTCAAGCGGGATCTGCTTGGGGCAGACCTCAGCACACTCGCCGATGTTCGAGCAGGAACCGAAGCCCTCCTCGTCCATCTGGTTGAGCATGCCCACCACGCGCTTGTAGTTCTCGGGCTTGCCCTGCGGGAGCAGGCCGAGGTGTGTGACCTTCGCGGAGGTGAAGAGCATCGCGGACGCGTTCGGGCAGGCAGCCACGCACGCACCACAGCCGATGCACGCGGCGGCCTCGAACGCGCGATCCGCGTCCTGCTTCGGGACCGGGGTCGCGTGCGCGTCGGGGGCCGCGCCCGTGTTGACGGAGATGTAGCCGCCGGCCTGGATGATGCGGTCCAGGGCGGAGCGGTTCACCACCAGGTCCTTGATGATCGGGAAGCCCGACGCGCGCCACGGCTCGATCGTGATGACGTCGCCATCCTTGAAGGAACGCATGTGCAGCTGGCAGGTCGTGGTGACCTCCGGGCCGTGAGCGATGCCGTTGATGACGATGCCACACTGACCACAGATGCCCTCGCGGCAGTCGGAGTCGAAGGCGATGGGTTCCTCGCCGCGGGCGAAGAGCTCTTCGTTCAGAACGTCGAGCATCTCCAGGAACGAGGACTCGTCCGAGATTCCCTTCACCTGGTATTCATGAATTGCGCCCTTGTCGTTCGGACCGTTTTGGCGCCAGATCCTCAGTGTCAGGTTCACTTGTAGCTCCGCTGCTTCAGCTCGATGTCGTTGTAAATCAGGTCTTCCTTGTGGAGGATCGGGGCCTCGCCGTCACCGGCGAACTCCCAGGCCGCCACGTACAGGAACTTGTCGTCGTGACGCAGGGCCTCACCCTCGGGAGTCTGGGACTCCGCGCGGAAGTGGCCGCCACACGACTCTTCACGGTGCAGGGCGTCGATGCACATAAGCTCGCCCAGCTCCATGAAGTCGGCGACGCGGCCAGCCCTCTCGAGGGACTGGTTGAGTTCGCCGATCGACTTGCCGGGAACGCGAACGTTCTTCCAGAAGTCGGCGCGCAGCTCGCGGATCATACCGATCGCCTTCTTCAGGCCGTCCTCGGTACGCTCCATGCCGCAGTACTCCCACATGATCTTGCCCAGCTCCTTGTGGAACGAGTCCACGGAGCGGGTGCCGTTGATCGACATGAGGGTATCGATGCGGTTCTGAGCCGAGTCGAGGGCCTCCTTGACGGACGGCGAGTTCTTGTCGAGCTTGGGCAGGTGGAAGCAGTGCGCCAGGTAGTCGTTGACCGTGTTGGGCAGGACGAAGTAGCCGTCCGACAGGCCCTGCATGAGCGCCGAGGCACCCAGGCGGTTCGCGCCGTGATCGGAGAAGTTCGCCTCGCCGGCCACGTACAGGCCGGGCAGGTTCGACTCGAGGTCGTAGTCAACCCACAGGCCACCCATGGTGTAGTGAACGGCCGGGTAGATGCGCATGGGGACCTCGTAGGGGTTGTCGCCCGTGATGCGCTCGTACATGTCGAACAGGTTGCCGTACTTGGCGGACACGGCGGCCATGCCCATGCGCTGGATCGCGTCGGAGAAGTCGAGGTAGACGCCGCGGGCGACACCGTCGATCTTCGGGCCGACACCGCGGCCCTCGTCGCACATGTTCTTGGCCTGACGCGACGCAATGTCGCGGGGCACGAGGTTACCGAAGGAGGGGTAGATGCGCTCCAGGTAGTAGTCGCGATCCTCTTCGGCGATCTGACGCGGGTCCTTCTCGCAGTCCTCGGCGCGCTTGGGCACCCAGATGCGGCCGTCGTTACGCAGCGACTCCGACATCAGGGTCAGCTTCGACTGCTGGTCGCCGTGCTGGGGGATGCACGTCGGGTGAATCTGCGTGAAGCAGGGGTTACCGAAGTAGGCACCCTTGCGGTAGGCGCGCCAGATGGCGGTGCCGTTGCAGCCCATGGCGTTGGTCGACAGGAAGAAGACGTTGCCGTAGCCGCCGGTGGCCAGGATGACCGCGTCGGCGATGAAGGTCTGGAGTTCGCCGGTGGACATGTCGCGGGCGATAATGCCGCGCGCCTTGCCGTCGTCGACGATGAGTTCGACCATCTCGTGGCGGGAGTACTCCTTGACGGTGCCGGCCGCGACCTGACGCTCGAGCGCCTGGTAGGCGCCGATCAGCAGCTGCTGACCGGTCTGGCCACGCGCGTAGAACGTACGGGAGACCTGCACGCCGCCGAAGGAGCGGTTGTCGAGGAGGCCGCCGTACTCGCGGGCGAAGGGAACGCCCTGCGCGACGCACTGGTCGATGATGTTGGCGCTCACCTCGGCGAGGCGGTAGACGTTGTCCTCACGGGCGCGGTAGTCGCCGCCCTTGACCGTGTCGTAGAAGAGACGGTAGACGGAGTCGTTGTCGTTGCGGTAGTTCTTCGCGGCGTTGATACCACCCTGCGCGGCGATGGAGTGCGCGCGGCGGGCGGAGTCTTGGTAGAAGAAGCAGTCGACGTTGTAACCCATTTCGCCGAGCGAGGCGGCGGCGGCGCCGCCCGCGAGGCCGGATCCGACGATGATGACGCGCAGCTTACGGCGGTTGGCCGGGTTCACCAGCGCTGCGTTGAACTTACGCTGCTCCCAGCGGCGGTCGATCGGAACGTCGTGGGGAGCCTTCGCGTCGGCGATCTTCTCGCCTTCACGGTAGAGGCCGTGGATGAGTGTATCGGTCATGATTGCGTGCCCTTCCTCAGTGGATCAAGCCGGTGACGATGGCAACGGGCGGGGCCATGAACATCACGAAGATGACCAGACCGACCAGGCCCGAGAGGAGAACCAGAGGCTTGCGGGTCGCGGAACGCACCCAACCGAGCGACTGGAACATGGACCAGAAGCCGTGGGAGACGTGGATGCAGGCGCAGCCGACGAACACGGCGTAGAGGATCACCAGGACCGGCGACTGGAAGGAGGCGATCATGCGGGCGTAGGGCGTGGTGACGTCAGCGCCGAAGTTCGCGACCTTCGCGGGCAGGCTCACGGTGGTGAAGTGAGCGATGTGGAAGATCAGGACCAGCAGGATGAGGACACCGCTCATACGCATGGTGCGAGCCGCGTAGGAGTCCGAGACGGACTTCTTGACGACGTAGCGGGTGGAGCGGGCGCGACGCGAACGCTTCCAGGTGTAGGCGGCGGCCCACAGGTGGATCACGAGCATCAGCACCATGGCCGCGCGGAAGACCCAGATGAATCCGCCGTGCGGGAAGATCGGCACGAAAGCCTCTTCATGCAGCCAGTGCGCGTAGTCGTTGTAGACCTGCGCGCCCAGGAACATCTTGAGGTTGCCGTAGGAGTGGAACAGCAAGAAGAAAACGAAAACGAAGCCCGAGACGGCCATCAGCTGCTTAATAAAGACGCTGGTGGTCCACGCGCGGCGCTTCTTCGTTGCGACATTTTGAGTGGCCATGGCATGAAGCATATCGGCGCGTTGCCCGGCGGCGGTAGGACGTTGGCACGAGACGGCGCGCGTAGGCTTCTCCCCTGCCCCAGCTTTCCGCTATTTTCCGCCGTTTTTTGCGCGTGGACAATCGGTGTACGCCGCGACATTTTCGGCCCTCTGCGCCTGCCCGAGCGGGGCTGAAAGAGCCGAATAATGTGACACGTATCGTTCCTATTTGGTGGTGGTCTTCGCACCCGCGCGGGTCAGGGGCGCGCGCATTTCGACGGCTTCCTCGACCGGGTTGCGGAAATAGCGCGGCCTACGCCCGATTTCGACGAACCCACGGGAGTTGTACAGGGCGATGGCCCCCTCGTTGGAGGGCCTCACGTCGAGGAAGATTTCGGCGGCGCCGGCCTGGCGTGCCCAGTCGAGGAGCGCGTCGAGGATCGCTCGCCCGACGCCACGGCCTCGGGCCTGGGGTGCGACCCCGATCGTCATGACGTCGGCCTGGTCGCCGCCGACCTTGACGCCGCCGTAGCCGATCGGCGCGCCGGACTCGTCGGCGGCGATCCAGTAGCGCGACGCGGGCGACATCAGTTCGTCGGCCAGCATGAAGGGGGTCCAGGGGTCCTCGGGGAAGGTGAGCGCCTCAAGGTCGACGAGGGCCTCGAGATCATCGAGCGTGGCGAGACGCAGCTGGGTGCTCACAGGCGCGCTGCCGACTGGCCGTGAATGTCGGGGCGGCGCAGGTACAGCGGGTCGGTGCGCAGGCGTTCGTCCTCGCCGCGCCCCAGGCGCGTGGCGACGATCCGGCTCATGACGGCGGGGTCAAGCTCGACCTGGGGGCCGACGTCGACGCGCGCCAGGGCCGAGGCTGAGTGCGCGGGGACGGGCGCTCCGGCAACCACGAGGCCGGGTGCGCTGTGCATGGCAGAGAGCAGGGTGGAGACGTCACCGACTTCGAGGCGCCCTTCGAGGGTGACGTCGTTGGGCCCGGCGGCAACGTAGGAGCCCCAGTAGAGTTCGCGGCGGCGCGCGTCTGCGATCGCGTAGACGCGCATGTCGCGGGCGAGCAGGTCGAGGCCTTGGCGGGCGATGACGTCGAGCGAACAGACCCCGTAAGCCGGAACTCCCGCGACGCGGGCAAGGACACGGGCAGAGACGAGGCCCGAGCGCAGTCCCGTGAAGGGGGCGGGGCCGGTGCCCACGAGGATGCGGTCGATGCCGGCCTCGGCCAGCACAGGGGGCAGGCCGGCGGCGGCGAGGGCATCGCGCACGAGCGGCGTAATAGATTCGGCGTGGTGGCGCACGGAATCGTTGTGGGCGCGGCCGGTGACCCGGCCGTCCTCGAGGATCGCGACGGCGGTGGCTGCTTGGGTGTCCAGGGCTATCTCTCGCACGATGTGATCCTACTCGTCGCGGGTACGCTCGTCGCTGTCAGCGGCGGGCGCGGCTGGGTCAGTATCCGACGAGGCCACCTGGGCCTCGTCAATGCGCGTCCCCCCGTGGGCGGCCACGACGTTCTCAAGGACACCATCCCAGCGGTGTCCGTGCGCGCGCAGGACGATGCGGCGGCGACCGTCGTCCATGTGCTCCAGGTCGATGACGTCGCCGTCGCGCTGGGCTTGCCCGCCGCTGGCGCGGCGCACCTCGATGGCGAGGCGTTCCTCGCTCATGGCTTCGGTTTTGCCGTCGCCCCACTCGACGACGGTGACGGCCTCGTCGAGGGAGGAGTCGAGGTCGAGGGTCTCCAGGTCGCTGAGGTCCGTGATGCGGTAGGCGTCCGCGTGGATGAGGTCCGGCCCTCCGCGAAGGGAGGGGTGGACGCGGGCGACGATGAAGGTCGGGGAAGCGACGCGCCCGCGCACGCCCATGCCGACTCCGATGCCCTGCGTGAGGGTCGTCTTGCCTGCTCCGAGCCCGCCCGAGAGCATGACGAGGTCCCCGGCTACCAGCACGCGCCCGAGATCTTCGCCGAGCGCGCGCGTCTGGTCGGCGTCGCTGGTGTCGATGGCGTAGGTGGCGATGGGCTGATCAGTCATGAGCGGTGCTCCCCTGGGTCGCGGTGGCCTCACCGACGTAGGCGCGGGGGATGTGGGCGCCCAGGCGGGTGACGATTTCGTAGTTAATGGTGTCCGCGGCGTGCGCCCAGTCGTCGGCCAGCGGATCGGAGTCGAGCCCCGCGCCGAAGAGGACAGCAAGGTCTCCGACGGCCGCGGGCGCGTCCCCGCTGCGCGCGGTCGGGGTGCCCGCGTCGCCGTCTGCGGGCCCGAGGTCGACGATGAATTGGTCCATGCACACGCGTCCGATGAGGGGCGCCTCGAGGGGGCCGGACGCGGTGTGGACGGTGACGCGGGCGCGGTTGGAGGCGGAGCGCAGGATGCCGTCGCCGTAGCCGAGGGGAACCAGGCCGACCCAGCGGCGCGTGGGCGCCACCCAGGTCCCGCCGTACGAGGCCGGGGTGCCTTCCTCGATGACCTTGACGGAGGTGAGGGGCGCGCGCAGGGTGAGGGCGGGGACCAGGTTCAGGTCGGTGGCGGAGGCGACGGCGGGGTCGGGGCTGAGGCCGTACAGGCCGATGCCGACGCGCACCATATCGTAGTGCGTCTCGGGGTGCCATAGGATCCCGGAGGTGGCGGCCAGGTGACGGATGCGCGGCGTGATACCCGCGTCGGCCAGGATTGCCAGGCCCTCCTCGAAGATGCGCACGTGGCTGGCGGTCGAGGCGTTGCCCGCCTCGGTGGGGTCGTCAGCGCGAGACATGTGGCTCCACGCGCCCACGACGTCAACGAGGCCGTCTTCCTCGGCCATTTTCAGAGCCGAGGCCAGGGCGGGCAGGTCGGCCAGCGTCGAGCCGGCGCGAGACATTCCTGTGTCGATCTTGACGTGGACGCGCGCAGGGCGGCCAACCGCTCGGGCTGCGGCGCAGATGTCGGCCAGGACCCACGTCCAGGACACAGAGACGTCAATATCGGACTCGATGGCCGCGGCGAAGTCGGAGGAGGAGGTGGAAATCCACGCGAGGAGGGGCGCGTCCGCGCGGGCAACCCCGGCCTCGTCCAGGCCTTCGCGCAGGGTGAAGGCCTCAGCCAGCTGGGCGACACCCAGCCAGTCGGCACCACCCTCAAGCGCTGCGAGCGCGACCGGGAGCAGGCCATGCCCGTAGGCGTTGGCCTTCACGGTGGCGAGCTGAAGCGCGCCGGGGGCGGCAGCCCGCAGGACGCCCAGGTTATGACGAATGGCGGCCAGGTCGACGACCGCTTGTGACGGGTATCCCCGTCCTTGACCGTGTTCGTTCGTGGAAGTCACTCCCCTAGTATCTCACGCGAGCCCGAGCGCGCCGCGCGGGCGCACCCTCCCGCCTCAGAGACCGGGGGCGGCGAGCACTTCGGGGATCGCGTCAGCGATGTCACGCGCCTGAATGGGGGCACGACCGATGTATTCATCGGCGGCCAGCTTCGCCGCGCGACCGTGGAGCCACACGGCAGAGACCAGTCGTTCGGGCGTGACGGCCTGCGGTTGTCCGTTCGGTCCTGGCAGCGCGTGCTCGTCCCTGACGGGGCGGGCGAGGATACCGGCGATCAGGCCAGCCAGGACGTCGCCGCTGCCCGCGACCCCAGCCCACGACGTGGTGGTCGGCGCGACCAGCGTGCAGTCGCAGCGGGTCACGCTGTCCTCCATGCTCTCCAGGTCGGGGAAGCCCAACTCCGGGTTGATGAAGCTGGCGAGCAGCGCCTGATCGCGGAGCATGTCCGCGTATTCGAAGGAACGCACGATGGTCACCGGGCCCTTGAGCACGACGTGGCAACCCGTGGCATCGTGGAGGAGGTTCGCGTAGCGCAGGGGGGCTGCGGCGACCTCATCCCGCTTCGTCGGCGTGCCGAGCCTCGTCAGCAGCCGCGCGGCCTCACCGTGGTGCGGGGTGAGGACGGTGGTCTCGGGGTTGATGGTGTCCGCCAGCTCGGGAATCAGGTCGAGGGCCCCGGCGTCGATGACGAGCGGCACGCCGGATTGGCCGCAGAATTGCGCGAGTTCGAGCGCGTCCTCGCGTCGGTCCTCGTCCAGTCCTGGGCCGATGAGGGCCGCCTGGATGCGCCCGCCCACCATGACGACGCCCGGCTCGGCGGCTAGCACGAGGTCTTGGACGCGGCGGGTGGAGTTCAGGCGGACCATGCCCACGCCGGCCGCGAGCGCGCCGCGTGTGGCGAGCAGGCCGGCGCCGGGGTATGTGTCGGATCCGGCGACGAGGCCGACGACGCCGCGTGCGTACTTGTCGTCGTCAAAGGCCGGGGCTTGAACGAATCGACTACTGCCGGTTCCGTCGTAGAAGTACACCGGGACCTCGCCGCTCGTCTCCTCCGTGTCAGCGGGCGTCAGGCCAACGAGTCCGGTCCACTCCATCTCGATGAGTTCCAAGGCACCACAATACTGCGCGGCGGGCGCCAGGATCTGGGCGCGCTTGAAGCTGCCCACGGCCATCGTGTGCGTGGCACGCATGACGGCGCCCTTCACGCTCCCCTCGTTATCGGTCAGGCCCGAGGGCACGTCAATCGAGACAACTGCAGGGTGGGTGAGGAACGAGAAGTCGTTGAGTTGTTCAACGGCCTCGGCGAGGTTCCCCTTGAGGGTCCCCTTGCCACCGATGCCAACGATGCCGTCGATCCACACTTTCGCGAATGCCACCAGGGCGAGCTGGGGGGAATCAAGAACTGTGGTAATCGAGCCCCCTTTGAGGTCCACGATGGTGACCCCAGCGGTCTTAGCGGCGCGCAGCGCGCGGGAGTGGCGCTTTCGTTTGAGCAGGATCGCCGCGACGTTGAAGCCCATGTCAGCGAGGGTCGCGCATGCGTACAGGGCATCGCCACCGTTGTCGCCCCCTCCGACGAAGGCGACGACGTCCGCCCGCGGGCCGGGGACGGCGGGTTCGTGAGGTTCGGTCAACAGAGGGGGCGTGTCACCGACGAGGCGGGCCACGCGCTGCGCGACCGCGTCGCCGACCTGGCGCATGTACAGGTCTGGGTCATCGATCTCCGCAGCCTCGCGGACAAAGCGCTCTTCGATTGAGCGCGCCTGCTGGAACGTCTGGGCGGGTCCGTCAAAAGTCAACATATCTCCATTGTCACATGCTTTCGCACGCCTCCGCGCATGCTTTCCACTGGGCGCGGCCGTCCAGGATCAACAAACGGTCAATTGCCCCTCACCTGACCAGTTGCTACGCTGCGCGCCTGTCGAGACGTTCTACCGCTTGACATATCGGGCTCTTCGCATTGTGGGGTGTGGGGGTGGTGTTCGAAGCGTCCCGGGGATCGTGGGCAGTGTCGTGGGACGACGACCGAACACAGGAGCTCGCCTCGGGCGCCTCATTAACCAAAACTCGCACGTAATTTGGGTACCCTAACTTTTCATAGGTATCGAGAAAACCGCAGAATTCCAACGATGTGATTTCAATGTTTGAAATACATGTCGGGGAATTACGTGCGACATTTCTGAGGAACCACAACATGAGACGCCACAAAGACCCCAGCAGAAGACAACCCAAGCCCAGCAGACGGAAGACCCCCAAGCAGAAGACAACCCAAGCGGAAGACAACCCAAGCGGAAGACAACTCAAGCACAGAAGACCCCCGCAACCCCGACAGCCGCCACAACCGCCACAAGCACGGGGGCGCTGCACCCGTTATGTGGCGCTGCACCCGTTATGTGGCGGTGCACCCGTTACGTGGCGGTGCACCCGAACAGAAGAGGTGTAATGCCTACAGTTCGGGTGCACTGCCCCAACGCACAAGAACAAACGCGGAACTGGCACACCGAACCACTCACCGCCACACCCCTCCATGCGCAACTGGGCCCTACTGGCGGCAGGATGGGCACGCCGCCCACGCCGCCACCTGCACTCCGGCCCACTCCGGCCCAATCCGACACCTCCTACACCCTTACATGCGAAGAGCCCGTTACCCTCGACGCTTCCGGCTCCTCACAGCAAGATTTCATGTATGGCCTTGCACAATCGGCCCTCAAGAACGCCAAGAGCCTCCAGAAAATGGCCGAGCACGAGTTCGCAACGGCACTCAACGACGTCGACACGACCCTCTGGGAAAAGACGCTGACGAGCCTCATCGATCAACTGAAGGATACATACATTCCCAATCCCGAACGCCCTCTGTCGTCGCTACCGGGCACTATCGGCTCATGGCTTGATCTAACCGCAACAGGGGTGCGAGCAGCCCACGTTTCAGCCTATAACGGGCAATACGTTCGGCCTTCTAACTTCGCAGAGCTATCCCCGTGGGGGAAAACCACTGCGAAGGGCGACCTGTCCAATTGGACGCGATACGCGAGGCACCGCGCGGGCGAGGCTCCGAAGATACCCGGTGCCGTCGAAGGACTCGAAAAGGTCGGCAAGGTAGCCGGTGTCGTCGGCGCCGTCGCAGAAGGCGGCATCAACGCCTACAACTCCTACCAGTCCGACACCATCAACCATCCGGACATGGGTGAAGGTGAGAAGATCACGCGTGCCGGAGTCAGGGGAGTCATGACTGGTGCCGCCAGCTGGGCCGGCGCGACCTACGGCGCGCAGCTGGGAGCCGCGATCGGCGCGGCGGGAGGACCCGTCGGCATTGTCGTCGGAGGCGTCGTCGGAGGTATCGTCGGCGGAGTCGTAGCAAGCAAGGCCGGCGGTGTATTTGCTGATGTGTTTAACGATTACGTGGTGAGTCCCGTCGCCAAGTGGTTTGGAGGATAGCGATATGTGGTTTTCTGTTGCGGGAGCGGTTCTCGGCGCGCTCATTGTCCATGCGTGGTGGCTGGAGACGTACACTGATTCGCCCCTTGCCAGATGGTGGCGGAGGATGTCCGCGGCAATGTCCCCCACGCGCAACGCACAGGCGATGCTGCGTCCCTGCACCGGGCTCATGCTTGTCTTCGGAGGAGTAGCTGTGGTCCTCAAGGAGGTCGGCGCACCGACACCGCTCATTACCCTGTTCGCGTTCCTTGGCTCAGTCCCCCTCGTTATTGGCGTGGTGTACCTGTTGCCCCTGCCGTTGCCTCGTTTTGCTGATCCGTATTATCAGTACTTGAAGCGTCACGGCCTACTGGACGCAACGGGTAAGCCCCTCCCGGATGCAGACATTGAACGCATTCTTGCCGAACGCGAAGGAGATACATCCTCATGACTTGTTCTTATCAGGCTCCTGATCGGTGGTCTGCGTTGCCCGAGGAGGCTTTCGCGGCTATCGCCCCGACTGACTCCCAGTCGGGTACTCGCGTGCTGGGCGGTGCGGTGGGTCCCATCGACACCACGCACAGCTTCGCGGCCACGCTCATGACCGTGGCTTCCACCGTCCCTGACGATCAGGACGACGCGGCGGTCTTGGCCGACTCGGAGGTCGTCGATGGATGCTGGCGCGCCACTCAGTCAGGTAACAAACGTTGCAGACATCGATTGTAGAGCCACAAAACGGAGCCTCGTTCCAGAGCATGGACGTGACCCGCGCCCTGTTTGACAACACGGAGTAGAGTACCGATCGTCAGGGATTGATGCACGACAGGACAATCGGGAGATCCCCATGGAACACACATTCTGTGAGGCAGCACGATGAGTACGCCATCTCCCTCGCCCGGCCCAAACCCGAACGCGGCGCAATCGTTCTCGTGGGCTTTCTCGGTAAAACCCGACGCCGCATCGGCAGCTGATTCTCAGTTCACTACTTTTGACCAGAATCTGACCGACGCCGATATCAACATCCGAGGGGCGAAGGACCTCATGTCGCATCAAAGCGCGATGTGTATCCCGGCCATCACGGACGATTACTCGAATCTCTCCGACGTATGCGCGGACGTAAGCGCGCAAGCCGCGAAGCTTCGTTCAGCCCTTAGTGCTTTCGCGGGCGCGATGGGCGTCGTGCGCGAGAAGTATCAAACGGTCGTCACCAACGCGCAGGCAGGTGGCCTCTCGGTCAGCGGCGACTACACGAATTGCACGGTCACAGTTCAGGAAAACGCGCCGTCGGAGCACAGGAGCTCCTATTACTCCGCTCTCTCGCAGCTCAATTATGCTCAAAGCCTGCACCGTACCGCCGAGCAAGAGTTTTCCACCGCTCTTGCCAACGTGGACACATCCGTGTGGGAGAAAACCCTTCAGGCGCTCATGGAGCAGCTCAAGGGGAGCTACATTCCCAATTCCGAACACCCCGCTGCTTCGACGACGAGTGCCCTAGGCGGCTGGTCTGACCTTGCTAGCAACGTGTGGCGCGCGGGGCACGCGTGGTTCCATAACGGCCACTATGCCCCTCCCGAGGGCTTTGCGCAGTTATCGAAGTGGAAACAGTTCACCGCGAAAGGCGACCTGTCCAACTGGACGCGATACGCGAGGCACCGCGCGGGCGAGGCTCCGAAGATACCCGGTGCCGTCGAAGGACTCGAAAAGGTCGGCAAGGTAGCCGGTGTCGTCGCAGCCGTCGCAGAAGGCGGCATCAACGCCTACAACTCCTACCAGTCCGACACCATCAACCATCCGGACATGGGTGAAGGTGAGAAGATCACGCGTGCCGGAGTCAAGGGGGTTGCGACGGGTGTTGCCAGCTGGGCCGGCGCGACCTACGGCGCGCAGCTGGGGGCCGCGATCGGCGCGGCGGGAGGACCCGTCGGCATTGTCGTCGGAGGAGTCGTGGGCGGCATCGTCGGAGGAGTTGTAACAAGTAAGGTAGCCGACGCAGCGGCTGATTGGTTCAACGACAAAGTAGTCGACGGGGTGTTTAGTTTCTTCGGAAAGAAAAAGTAACGTGATGACTGGAATCGCCTGTCTAGTACTTGGTTGCCTCCTTATTCATGCGTGGTGGCTCGAGACATACACAGACTCGCCGCTTGCCATATCGTGGAGGAGGATGTCTGCGGCAATGTCCCCCACGCGCAGCGCTCAAGCGGTGCTGCGCCCCTGCGTCGGCCTCATGTTCGTCGGCGCCGGATTAGGGATGCTCCTACAGAAGATTGGAGCTCCCACATTCCTCTGGTACTCGTTCGGGGCTGCTGGTCTGCTCGCCCTTGTCATTGGTGTCGTGTATTTGTTGCCGTTTCCTCTGCCTCGTTTTGCTGATCCGTATTATCAGTACTTGAAGCGTCACGGCCTACTAGACGCAACGGGTAAGCCCCTCCCGGATGCAGACATTGAACGCATTCTTGCCGAACGCGAAGGAGATACGTCCTCATGACTTGTTCTTATCAGGCTCCTGATCGGTGGTCTGCGTTGCCCGAGGAGGCTTTCGCTGCCATTACCCCGGCTGGCACGCAGGCAGGCACGCGTGTCCTTGGTGGCTTGGCCGGTCCTCTAGACCCCACTCACAGCTTTGCAGCCACGATCGTAGCCATTGCCTCGTCCATCCCCGACGACCAGGACGACGCGATGGTCCTGGCCGACTCGGCGCGCCTCATCCGTGACACCATCGGCGGTTTCATCATGCTCGAAGACATGGCGTGGCCCGCCGCCCCGCGCGGGTCATTCTTACGCACGGGTATCTACATCGAAGAAACCGTACCCATCACTATGTGCCAGTGGGCGTGGGTCCACCGCACCCAGGGCGGCCAGCGCTTCCTCATCACGGTGACGGCGACGGCAACGACTGACCAGTTTCCCCTCGTCGCCGACGACATCGTCACCATCGTTCCCACCATCGAGGTTGCCCTATGAGCCCCACCGACTCCTTCCGCCCCACCCTGAGCCTGCCCGTCGAGCAGGCTATGTCGTTCCTGTCTCTGGCATCGCGCCGTATCCCCGAGGCTGAGCAGCTCGACACCGCACGTGACCTGAACCTTAGCTCGACAGCCGTTGTCGACGAAAATGCCTTCAGCGAGACCGCACTGGCACTGTGGGAGTCTATGAAACGGGCACGTGCCATCATGACGATGGCGTCCCTGACCCCTACACACCCAACCCACCGTAACCTGCGGATCTGGCTGTCCCGCCCCTACGCGACCGTCGCCCGCGCGCGCGGGGAAAAGATCCACATTTACCGTATCGACACCGAGGAGATTCCCCACGTCGTCGCCGCGAATTCTCCGCTGCGACCGCGCCCCGAGGCCTTCGATGGACCCCCTTATCTGCCCTCTGAGTTCATCGGTGCAGCTACCGACGGCGATCTGGACACCGCACAAGCCATCTTGGAGCACCTCACCACCTTCGGCCCCTCCGACTCCCTCTTCTCCCAGGCCCTGCTCAACCGCCAATGGGAATACACCACCTGGACACGCGACAACATCACCCCCGACGGCCTAATCCCCTGGGCTGCCCTGAATGTCCTTTCCACTCCCTCAGGCTCCTACCTGGTCACCCCGCCACGAGGTGAATCCTCCGGCGAAGAAGCCACCATGGAGCCCGTCCTCCAAACCGTCCTATGGGGCCAACTTGCCCAACTCTTCACGCCCCCCGCCGACGATGCAAAGGGTGGTGAACGCGCATGATTTCGTGGGACTTCGGGGAAGTTAAGAAAGCCCAACAAGACGCCGACGCTGCACAGACGACACTGAATGAGATCACGCTTGATTCACCTGCAACAGGCAGCGAACATCAAGCTTCCCTGGATGAGAAGATCGCCAAGATCACGAAGGCCGCGAGTGACATCGCGCAAATCCTGGGCTTCATACAAGAGGGAATAGATGGCGCGGATAGTGCATTTCGAGAAATCGACGACGAAAATAAAGCCGACATCGAAGCATCCGCACGCTACCTCGAGTCATCCCAGAGAGAGCCCACGTGAGACCATGAGCAACTGGAATAACCCAACGCTGCGCGCGTACCCATTCAAGGGACCATACAGCTGACGGAGCGTGCAAGGCGCTCGGAAAGGACACGAAACATGTGGAGCGGAATCGGCTGCGTGGTGTTTGGCTGCCTCCTTATTCATGCGTGGTGGTTCGAAACATACACGGACTCGCCGCTTGCCAGATCGTGGCGGAGGATGTCTGCGGCACTGTCCCCCACGCGCAACGCCCAGGCGATGCTGCGCCCCTGCGTCGGCCTCTGGTTCTTCTTCGGAGGAATCGCTCTTCTTCTCGAACCAATTGGTGCCCCTGTCTTTATTGTGAGGGTTCTGCTCTTCATCGCTTTGTTAGCGCTTGTGGTCGGGGTCGTGTATTTGTTGCCGTTTCCTCTGCCTCGTTTTGCTGATCCGTATTATCAGTACTTGAAGCGTCACGGCCTACTGGACGCAACGGGTAAGCCCCTCCCGGATGCAGACATTGAACGCATTCTTGCCGAACGCGAGGACGGGATACCGCCGCACGCATAGCGTGGGCAGGTCCGTCAGGCAACGTCAAGGGTCTTGGCGACGCCCGCCAGGGACATGAGAATCGCTAGCCGCCGGCGGACAGGGTCATGCGCACGCCTCTTCCACGCTAGTAGCCCCATCCCCCGCCCTCGCACACTCCGTCGCCGTTATGTCTACTGTTTCACAGACACCTCATGGTGGTATTCACACAACGGGGCGCTGCCTATGTGCCAGTTCACGACCGAGGGCTGGCGGACAAGCCCTCAGCTCTGAGTCCCCGATTGGGAGGATCGACCGAAGGTCCCTTCCATGACAGTCATGTCGGGGAAACGTTCGACCGGATCCCAGTCCTTGAGTATCTGCCGGTAATCCTTCAGGGTCAGCTCCCCCAGCGGGTGACAGCCGGTCTCGTACGCGATGCTGAAGCCCTCGTTCGGAAAATACACGACCGTCATCGTGTCGGCATCACCTGGACGCACCCACCTCATCGTCGCGTGCTCGTCGGCAACAAACTCCGGCGGGGGAACAAAGCCCGCCTCCTCCAAAATGTGCGACGACTCAGCAAGATGCCCATCACCATCCATACGCACACTAAAGAGCAGGGAGTGTAAACGAGCTCCAGCGCCGTCCTCACACCCCGTGAGCGACTCATTCCTGAAGTAATACAATTCGTCGCCGCTATTGCGCCGCACAACATCGGCGATAAACTCCACGAAGACCGGCTCGGTGTGCTCCATGAATTCACTGATGGTCTGGCGCTTCTCAAAAGAAGTCTTACCCTCAGGCGGATCAAACCACTCCCGCCCAGAAGGAACACACCCTACCAACGCCGCACACACCAGCGCACACAACACCCCCACAACCCGACGCATCACTTAACACCCCCCAACCACGCGGCTAATGTCATCAAAAGCAACGTTGTGCTGCCCTTGCTGGGCGGGACTGAAGTAGGTCGAGTGGTTACCGAAAGGATTCGGAATGTCGGTGACGGCCAGCGGGCCAAGCGCAGTCGGGGCCAACCACCAGCGATCATAGCGGAACTCGAAGAGATTCTTATGGTCTTGAGCACCCGTAGTGTCCCCCGACAGGTGCTCGATTCCTTCGAGCTGATCGGGGTTCCTGCCGAACGATCCGTCCGGCCCGATACCCTGCACCGCATCCAGCGATGGAACCGCGCTGACGTAGACGTGTCCGGACTCAACCCCCAAGCGCTCAACGGACTGGACGGCGCTGCCCGGCGAGCCTGTGTAGATGAAGTCGTCGACGACGCCGCGCCCGATGTCACGCATCGCGAAGCCACCCGTCGTGGACCCGTAGGAGTGCGTCACCGCGGTCTGATGAACGGACATGCCGCGTTCCTGCCGCCAGGCGTCGATGCCCGTCACGTGCTCCGTGAGGCGCTGGCCCCCCGCCTTCGCCAGATTCACCGAAGCCACGGAGGTATCGCCAGTCTTAAAGAAATCCGGAGGAGCGTCGTAGTCGAGCCACGCGATGGTCGCGACATCGCTTAGATCTATGCGCGCTTGCTCTGCCGCTTTGACGCGTAGACGCTGAGCCGTATCCATGTAGCGCTCAACCGAATCGTGTACGTTGGTGCCCATTCCGGGCACCAGGGTAGCAACGTGCGCAGCGTTATCGACGTCGCCGAAGGCAATTGCCGCCTTAAGACGGTCCCCACTGTCATCAAGGGCAATGAGCGAAGCATCCTTATTCTCCTCAGCTCCCAGCTCATTCTCCTCAGGTCCCAGCCGTTTAACCAACAGATTGAGTTCGTCGAGCCTATGCTGCGCCGCTTCAAGCTCATCCTTGTGGGGATTTGGCCTCAGCCCCTCACCACGAGCATCGTACTTGTGAGGATTTGCTTGAGCCTCGTCATACAGCGCCTTCACGCGATCATACTCGGCCTGCGCCTCATCCAGCATGGACGTTCCCGGGATGCGATTACCGGAGGCGTCCTTACGTCCATTCAGGACAAGGTCGTTCGCGGCGGCGCGCGACGCCATGTCGATGCCGTCAAGATTCCCGTACAGTTTGGGATTCCCCTCAATGCAGGCTTGCCGTTCGGCCTCGGTGAGGGAATTCCACCAGGCCGAGACCTGGCGAGGCGTCCACGTGGAGTCCGCATTGTTGACGAGGCCGGGTGAGGCCGACGCGTGATTCTCGTTCGACGAATAGGTTCCGTCCCCGAGAGCCTTGAGCCGCGCCGCGAAGGCGACGTCAACCCGGTCGGCCTCGGTCAACGTCTCACTCAGTAGCTCTGTCAGCTCCTCGTGTTTACTACTGCTCACCCCGTCGTCATTGACCAGAGCCGACACTGTTCCATCATCTGAAATCGTGCACCCGAGGCTGGCGCTCAGCTCCTTGCATGAATCCGCCTTCGCGATAACAACGCGCACGCCGTCGTAGGCCTCGGCACAGGCCATCATCAGCTCGCTTAGCTCGTTGACGCGCGCATCGAGATTCCCCTGGATGGCATCGAGCGCCGATCGCATGTCGCTGGGCGCTTGACCCGTCGACGCGATAGAACTCTTATGCGATGCAAGCTCCGCCGCTTGATTGGACGCGGCCTTGCGAGCATCCTCTGCGATGGCGATGGCCTCATTGAGGCCCGCATCGGTCCATTCCTTCACGTCAGCCCATGACAGTCCCATCAGCGCTCGGCCTCCCACATCTGACGCAGCTTGTTGCCGGTGAGCGGCCCGTAGACGTGCGCGGGGACCGTGAAGCTCACGCTGGACGCGTCCTCCGTGGTGGCGTAGTTGGTGATGGACTCGTCGACAGATTGGGAGAAGTCCGACAGCGCAGTGACGACGCCTGTCACGTCGTCATCGATACGATCGCACGCGCGCTCCGATTCACCCACACTGGTTGCTCCCTGCATCGCGCTCGTCACGTAGCCGCCGATGTCGGCAACGGTGACGGGCTCCAAATCCTCGCCCACGATCCGCGTTCGATCACGCAACACTTCAAGATCGCCCTCCACGATGTGCAGATCTGTCATTCGAGTCCCTCCTCTACCAGGCGCAACGCTGCGCGACTCTGTCACATATCGACCCTATCAAAGAAGTTCAAAGCGTTAAACATTTACCCACGAATCCGCAGGTCACGCGCGATTCACAAACACAGCCCGGGATTATAGAATCTTTCGCACTGCTGAGGTCAGTCCCGGACGCTGCGGTAGGGCGCGATAGAGTCCGCTCCAGCGGATTGCGTCATCGGACAGTCAGGTGACACTCTGGACCCACCTGCACACGCGTTAAACCGGCTCTTCGCATGTGAGCGTGTGGGTGGCACGCAGGATCGGATCCGTGATCGCGCCATCGTCGTCGGTCAGGCCCGAGGGGACGTCGATCGCGATGACGGGCCGCGGCTTGATGGCGGAGAGCCTGTTGAGGAGCTCCACGGATTCCGCGAGTGCGCCCGTGAGCGGGCCTTGGCACCGGTGCCCACGACGCTGTCGATCCGGGCGTGTGCGAGGAACACTTCGGACCATGCGGGCGTGTTCTCGATGGAGCGCAGCGACTGTCCGCCGAGGTCAATGATGCGCACGACCGCGGCCGCAACCTCGCCCGCGACGTCGAGCATGTAGCGGTCCAGATCTCCCTCAGAAACCGCCTGATCAATGCACTTTTCTCCAGTTCCCGAGCGTGGGCGAAGGACAGAGCAGCTCTATCAATCGTGAACATGCACCATATTCTGTCGCACCGCGCACGCCCGGGGTGCCCGCTTGCGCAACGACGTCACAGTGCCCGCGGATGCAGCCCGGGCCTCGTCCCGAATGAGGAACGAGGCCCGGGAGAGTATCGGGGTCGCCACCGCCGTCGCGCACCGAGCGGTGAGGTGGCTCCATCGCGTCACTTAGGCCACGTCGAGGGTCTTGGCGACGCCCGCCAGGACCGCGCCTACGATGACGAGGGCGACGCCGATGATGGTCCAGCGCAGCTCCTTGCGCGAGCGCGTCTCGTGGAGCCACAGGATGCCCAGCGGCGTGGAGATCAGGATGCCCAGCTGCGAGAGGGTGAAACCCGTTCCCGCGCCCAGCTTGTTGGAGTTGAGCTGGAGAAGCAGGATGGCGGTGCCCCACAGGACGCCGTTGACAATCGAGGGGATCATGCGGCGGTGGCGCAGCGAATCCTCGGGGTCGACCCCGCCGCGCCCCTGGATCGCGAAGAATGCGCCGCAGTAGGCGGTGTAGCCGATCGCCTGAGGCAGCAGGAACTCGGCGGGCTGGATGCCGAACCACTTGATGATGAGCGGGAAAGCGACGAGGCCCAGCGTCGAGGTCGTCAGCAGGAAGGCGCCACGCTTCCAGTCGAGGGACGCCGCGTCGGAACCGGACTCGGAACGCGACAGGAACCAGATGCCAACGATGAGGACGGCGATGGCGGCGATACCGTAGGGCAGCGCCCCGCCGTGAAGCCACTCGCCGAAGATCGCGATGCCCGCCAGGGACATGAGGACCAGCTGGCCGCCGGTGGACAAGGGCATCGTGCGGCTCATGCCGAGCACCGAGTAGGAGCGCAGCTGGTCGCACACGCCGACGCCAAGGAGCAGGCCGGTCAGGAAGGAGACTCCCAGGTTCAGCGGCGTCCACGCGGGATGCAGGAAGGGGGTGGCGACGGCGGCCATGAGCAGGCCGCCGAGGACGGCGCCCATGACTCGCTGGCGGTCTGAGCCGCCGGTCTTTCCCATCAGCGTCGTGGCGACACCGAAGAAGACTGAGGGCAGGATGCCGATAAGGATCGTGGACAGGGTCATATGCGCACCTCCTGGGGTGGTCGCGGCCCCGATTGACGAGGCCGGGGTGATTTACGTTGGTGGGTGCGGCAGGAGCGCCGCCACCTCTTCCACGCTAGTCTCCCCCTCCCCCACCCCTGCAAACTCCGTCGCCGTTTTGGCTCCTGTTTCACATGTACGTCGTGAAGCCTTTCACCAGACCAGGCCCCGTCCATGAGGCAGCGCACGCCCAGGTTTCGGAATCTGACACCGATCCACGCAATGCGACCCGGGCCTCGTCCCTGGATGAGGAACGAGGCCCGTTAGCGCTCACGAAGCCGCAGCCTGGTGCCGCCCTATCGAACGAACAAGATCGGAAGACGCACACAGCCCTTGCGCGAGAAACACCTGGACTACTCGTTGAGAGTGAATACGATTTGACCAGGGCGAAGGAGAGGCAGAACAACCGCCGTGCCGGTAACCCGCGTGGTCAGATCACTGAGGGCCTCACGAACATAAGGAAACGCCGCCATGAGCGCGACTCTCGATGCAAAGTCTGCAGGGACTTCAGGAGCGAGAGCAAACTCCTGGCAACCCTCGTAGTAGGTAATGACCGCGATAATGGCCTGCCACTGCGTAGCCTTAAACTGGAACTCAAATCGTGTTCCGAAACGTTTGCCTTCGTGGCGAGTGCCGAGCATACAGTTGATCTCGATCGGCGTCGACTCACTGCCTTCGAGATCGGAACCCGCCTGGGGAGCATTTTCCACAAGATCAATCGACATGTGGTCAAAGCGAATGTCTGCAAGCTGGAGTTGTGCAGTCTCAAGCATCTCGTCGATGCTCGTCAAGAGGGGGGTCTCAGACATGAGCTAGCTCCTGCGTAATGCTGATCGTCTGTGCCTGACGCGGTGTCGCCGGAACACGGACAGTCGCCTTGGCGGCTCCGGTCATCTGCCACGTAGCGGGCACACCCTCACCACAGTCATCGACAACCTTAATGTCGAGGAGTGCGTCGACGGCCATCGCGTATCGGATGATGGATGACACGGTCGGGTTAGCGTCATAGCGTTCAAACGCAGCGACCGTCGGCTGACTGACACCCATGCGCTCGGCGACAGTCTGCTGGCTGAGCTTATGCTCCTTGCGGAGGCTTACCAAATCCTCGAGAAGGCGATCCTTCGCATCGACCAGCAGATCTGCGCGGCGCTCAAGGATCTCATCACTCACTGAAGTCATAGATTAAACTATATAAGTGTGAGATGACGTTATGCAAACTTCAGTCATGTTGTGTGCGCCGCTCGACACCCCAGCATGTGGAATATCCCGAGTTGAGAAGGCTTTCGGCAATGCCGATCTCAGCGTCTTGCGCGGCCTTGGTCGCAGCCGGGTCCCCCTCGACGATTACCTTCCCATGAGCGTGAAGGCCCAGTATACAAAGGCCAAGCTGATCGTATGGCTGAGCGTGGATGAGGCGAATCTCAACCTGAACATAGGATTCATTCCCTAAGGGATTAACTTCGCGAACATTGATGTCCCGCCACCGAATCTCAAAGAGAGTGGCACCCCCGCGTAAAGATTTCAGCTCTCCCGGTGGTCGGAGCTTACCTTGAGCCGCTTTTTCCAGGCGCTTTCTAAAACTCGCTCGGATCATTGCCTCTTGGTATGGATTCCAGCGACGGTTCGCCGGTTTCTTGATGGCCGCCATGAGAGCATTCACAGCTAGGCTAATGTGCTCTTGAGCCGTACCAATGCCGCCGCCATACCAATAGAAGTCCGCAGGCAGGCCGAGACACGCATTCGACCTGGAGGAATCATCTGCGACGCTCATGAACTCCATGGTAGCCGGGTGGCATTGAATTGTGAGCACACATGCCGTCGAGAGCTTGCCACGTACAACACGCAAGGGGACTTCACGGTCGCCCCGAGCATGAGGAACTGAAACCAGACCACAAAACTGCCCGGGCCTCGTCCCTGGATGAGGAACGAGGCCCGGGCGCGTCCGCAGGACAGGTGCCCCGCGCGGGTGGTTACTCCACCGTCACGGACTTGGCGAGGTTGCGCGGCTGGTCGACGTCCAGCCCCTTGACGGAGGCGAGCTCGCACGCGAAGATCTGCAGCGGCACGACGGTCAGGAGAGGCGCGTACAGGGTCGGCACGGGGGGCACGCGGAAGACGACCTCGGCGAACTCATCGACGGAGGTGTCCCCTTCCTCGGCGACCACGATCGTGCGGGCGCCGCGGGCGCGGACCTCGGCGATGTTGGCCAGGACCTTGCCGTGCAGCTCGGGGCGGCGCGGGGTTGGCACGATGACGATGACCGGCTGCCCCTCGTCCACGAGCGCGATGGGGCCGTGCTTGAGCTCGCCGGCGGCGAATCCCTCGGCATGGATGTAGCAGATTTCCTTGAGCTTGAGCGCCCCCTCGAGGGCGACGGGGAAACCGACGTGGCGACCCAGGTAGATGACCGAGGTTGCGTCCTGCATCGTGCGGGCGAACTGGCGGACCGTCTCGCCGCTCTCGAGGATGCGGGCGATGGCCTCGGGGACGCGCGCGAGCTTCTCCATGTAGTCGGCGATCTCGTCGGCGTACTTGTTGCCGCGCACCTGCGCCAGGTACAGGCCCAGGATGTAGCAGGCGGTGACCTGCGCGGTGAAGGCCTTCGTGGAGGCGACCGCGATCTCGGGGCCGGCGTGGGTGAGGATCACGGCGTCAGATTCGCGCGAGATCGTCGAGCCGGGCGTATTCACGATGGCGACGACCTTGGCGCCCTGCTCGCGGGCGTGGCGGATCGCCTGGATGGTGTCCATGGTTTCGCCGCTCTGCGAGATGGCGACGACCAGCGTCTTCTCGCCCACCACCGGGTCGCGGTAGCGGAACTCGCTGGAGAGCTCGACCTCGCAGGGGATGCGGCACCAGTGCTCGATCGCGTAGCGGGCGACCTGGCCCGCGTAGGAGGCGGTGCCGCAGCCGATCATGATGACCTTGTCGACGGAGCGCAGGACGTGCTCGGGGATGCGCACCTCGTCCAGGGCCAGGTGTCCGTGAGAGTCGATGCGATCGGCCAGGGTCGCACCCACGGCCTCGGGCTGCTCGTGGATTTCCTTCTCCATGAAGGTCGGCCAGCCGTTCTTGGTGGCGCGATCGGAGGAGAAGTCAACCTCGTACGCCGCGCGCTCGACGGGGTTGCCGCTGGGGTCGATGACGGTCACACCGGTCGCGGAGACGACCACGACCTCGTCCTGGCCGACCTCGAGCGCGCGGTTCGTGTGTTCGACGAAGGCCAGGACGTCGGAACCGAGGAAGTTCTCACCCTCGCCCAGGCCGATGACCAGCGGGGAGGATCGGCGGGCGGCGACGATAACGTTCGGGGACTGGTTGGAGACGACCAGGAGCGTGAAGGTGCCGTGCAGCTGGGCGGTGACCGCGCGCATGGCCGCAACCAGTCGGCGCGCCACCTCCTCGTCGGTGCCGCTCAGTCCGGCGACCGCGCCAGTGTACGAGGCCGGGGCTGCCTCATCGTAGGCGCGCGCCAGCAGGTGGACGACCACCTCGGTGTCGGTCTCGGAGGCGAAGGTCTCGCCGTCGGCGACGAGGGCGGCACGCAGGGTGTCCGCGTTCTCGATGATGCCATTGTGCACGAGGGAGAAGCGGCCGTCCGGGCTCGTGTGAGGGTGAGCGTTCGCGACCGTGGGGCGACCGTGGGTGGCCCAGCGGGTGTGCCCGATACCGGCGTAGGCGTCGGCGGGGCTGTCCGCGTCGACCTCTTCGACGAGGTTGACGAGCTTACCGACCGCGCGGCGCACGTACAGGCCCTCATCCGAGGCCAGGGCGATGCCCGCCGAGTCGTATCCGCGGTACTCCAGGCGCGCCAGACCGCCGAGGATCACCTCGCGGCTGCGCTGAGAAGCCTTGCATCCAATATGTCCAACAATTCCACACATAGAACTAATTCCAGCACACCTACCCCGCTCGGGACATATAACGTGTGTCGCTTCACGTGGTGAACGTCAGGTGAACACGGGGCGCGCACATGCGCCCATGTGAGGGAGAATAAGCCCGTGAGCACCACTGACGCCTCCTCGCACACCCCAGCCACGGCCTCGTCGACAGCGGCCCCGAACGTGGGATGGCGGGCCAATCCCAGCCCCTACGCCCGCTTCGACCGCTGCGCGTGGGACCGCCTGACGGACCGCACTCCGCTGCCGCTCACGCAAGAAGACATCGACCAGATCGCGTCGCTAGGCGACCCCATCGACATGACGGAGGTCGACATGATTTACCGGCCCCTGTCGGCCCTTCTCCAGCTCTATATCGACGGGCGCCGCCGCACCGCCGCCGAGCGCCACGCGTTCCTGGGCGAACCCGAAGGCCACTCAACCCCCTTCGTCATCGGCATCGCCGGCTCTGTCGCCGTCGGAAAGTCGACGGTCGCGCGCCTCCTCCAGCTGCTGCTCTCCCGCTGGGACTCCACGCCGCGCGTGGACCTGGTGACCACCGACGGCTTCCTCTACCCGAACCGGATCCTGCAGGAACGATCCCTCATCGCCCGCAAGGGGTTTCCCGAGTCCTACGACCGCTCGGCCCTCATTTCGTTCCTCGCCTCGGTGAAGGCCGGCAACCCGCACGCAAAAGCCCCGGTGTACTCGCACGTCACCTACGACATCGTGCCCGACACCTACGTTGACGTGGACCGCCCCGACATCCTCATCGTCGAGGGCCTCAACGTGCTCCAGCCGCCGCGCTCGGCACCCGGTTCCATCTCGGTGGCCGTCTCGGACTACTTCGACTTTTCCATCTACGTCGACGCCGACGAAAAGCTCATCGAGCAGTGGTACGTCGATCGTTTCCTCAAGCTGCGCGCGACCGCTTTCTCGCGCGAGGACTCCTACTTCAAGACCTACGCCTCGCTGACCGACGACGAGGCCGTCTCGACCGCCCACGTCGTCTGGAACGCGATCAACCTGCCCAACCTGCGCGAAAACATCCAGCCGACCCGCGAGCGCGCGACCCTCATCTTCACGAAGGGCCCCGACCACCGCGTCGAGTCGCTGGCGATCCGCAAAGACTGACCACCACCGAACGAGGCCGCAGCCGGAACACCCGGCCACGGCCTCGTCGATCATGCGCAGGTTCGGTTACCCGATCCAGGCGCCCGAGGGCGCGAACTGGTACCAGGTTCCGCCGATCAGCTCCCAGCCGGTGGCCATGGAGCCGTCACCACGCAGGTAGAACCACGTGGGCCCGTCCTGGATCCAGCCGGTGTGCATCATGCCGTTCGCGCCGAAGTGATACCAGGCGCCGCCCAGATGCTGCCATCCGATGGCCATCGCTCCAGATGGCGTCAGGTAGTACCAGGCGCCACCGTCGCTCACCCAGCCGGTGCGCACGGTGCCGTTTTCGGACAGCAGGTACCACTGTCCACCGATCATGGTCCACCCGGTTGCCATCGCGCCCGACGCGGGGTCGAAGTAGTACCAGGTGCCGCGGTCCTTGACCCAGCCGATCTGCTGGGCGCCCGACGCGCCGTGGAAGTACCAGTGTCCTTCCTCGTAGACCCAGCCCATCTTCAGGTAGCCGCTCGCGTCGAAGCGGTAGGTCAGCCCATCGATCACCAGTGTCTCGTTGGCGGCGTAGGTGCCGTCAGAGTAGGCGTACCACCAGCCGAAGTATCCAGACTTCCACTGGCCACTGCGAGGCTGGGGCGCGGGATCCGGGGTCGGCTGGGGCGCCGGGGTGGGATCCACGCTGGGGCTCGGTTCCGGGGTGGGGGTCGGGTCCACGGAGGGGGCTGGATCCGGGGTGGGCTCGGGCTCCGGCGTCGGGTTGTCGACCGTCACCCAGTACAGGAAGCGCGAGTCGCCGCCGCCGACGGCGTGGAGCACGACCTGCGAGGTCTCGCCCTCGCCCAGCTCGACTTCCTGCGTCGTCTTGTCCGCGGGGTTGACGAGCATCAGGTGCGCGCCCGCGCTCGGCTTCTTGACAGTCAGGGTGATGTCCTGCGCGGTCTCGGCCAGCGAGCCGTTGTCGGTGCGCGGGTCGAGGAGGTAGGACGGGTAGCGGGTCTGGCCGGTCAGGGCGTTGACGACCATGAAGCCCACGGGAGCCGTTGTGGAGTCGCCGAAAATCTCGGCGGACTTGGCGCCCTCGAGGCCCTTCAGCTGCTCGAAGTAGCCGACGACGACGTCGCCGGGCATCCCGTCGTTGACGGAACCGACGTTGGTCACCGACAGGTCGACCAGGCCGACGGCAGCGTTGGCGGCCACGGCCTCGTCGCCAGAGGCGAAGTTGCCGTAGGTGTAGCCACTCAACGTCGGGGCCTCGGCGCGTGCCGCGTACTGTCCGGGCTTGTAGGCAACGAACGTGGAGTTCATGGCCTTCGTGTAGTTACCGATGTAGGAGACGTTGCCGAAGATGTTGGAGAACTCGTAGAACGAACGCGTCGGAGCACCGTCGTGGTCGATGATCGAGGAGCGGTCGTAGCCGTTGTACTCCATGCGGAACAGGCCAAACCACTTCTGGCCGGTCGCCAAGCCCAGGGAGGGAACGATCGACTTTTCGGAGGCCGACACGTTGGCGTCCCAGTTGTAGTCCAGGTACTGGCCGTACAGGATCGGACTGGAGCCGTCACCGCTCGTGCCCTTGAGGCCGTATTCGCGCTGCTTCTTCCAGGTGTTGGTGTTCAGCAGGTTCATGACCACATTGTTCGGGGCCGGGCCTCCGTTGGCGCCCCAGTAGTACTTGTCCCAGCTGAGCAGGTCGGGCTGGGCGTTTTCGACGTAGTAGCTCAGGTTCGCGTCGCGGTACCAGGACGGGTCATCCCAGGAGTTCGCGTGGACGACGGCGCCGGGGATGTTCTGCTTGGACCAGGCGAACCAGTTCTTGAAACACTCGGATTCGCCGCGGTTGAAGCCGCCCTCGTCGCCGTACTGAATGTCGACGAGCGTGGAGGCATACGGCTTCATGTACTCGTTCATGAACTCACCGGGCTCGCCGGCGTTGCACATGCTGTTCTTGCCGTAGGGAGCCTTGGCCAGTGCCCACGGCGCCCCCTTGCCCAGGGACTCCATCATGGCGGTGTTGAACATGGGCAGGTCGTAGAACATCGGGAAGGCGCCGCCCGTGAGGTCGCGCTCGTTCGCATCGAAGCCGCCGCGGCCGTATCCCTCGGAGGGGACCCACGCGGGCATCATGACGCCGTACTGCAGCGCGAGGGCCTGGGCGCGGTTGACGCCCCACTTGCCCTCGCCCGGGTCGAAGCCGGAGTAGCGCTCGTACATGGAGTTGTCGACCGCCGGGGCGACGGGGGTCTTGCCGGCGGGCAGGCCCCACACCTCGAGGTCGTTGAAGGTCACGGCGGTGGCGATGTTCTGGGGAGTCTGGGGTTCGGTCTCGTCGTTCATCCAGATGCGGATGTTCGTGGCGAGGTGGTAGGCGTTGAAGTCCCAGTACCACAGGCCGCGCGCGTCGCGCGTGAGCGAGGCGTGGGTGACGATCGTCTTCCACGGTCCCCCCTCGGTTTCCTGCACGGCGATCGCCACGGAGTTACCACCGTGCCACCCCTGCACGCCGGCGGGTAGGGTCGGGGTGCCCCAGCCGTTGACGCGGTGGACGTAGCGGGCCTCGCCCAGGTGCAGCTCGATACCTGTGACGCCCTCGGACCACTCATTGGCTCGCACGAGAGGATCCGAGGTCCACGTCGTGGTGGGGTCGAGGTCGGTCAGAGCCGCGTTGTCGGTCTCGCTTCCGCCATTCGCCGAGGCCGTGGCCGGGATCAGCACGTTTCCGCGAAAGTCGGTCTCCACCTTGGAAATGTTGACGACGTAGGTGGCTTCCTTGCCGTCCTTGGCCACGTGAGCGGTGATGACGTTGAGACCGGTTTCGAGGTCGAGGTTAGCCACGCGCCCGTCGGCGTCGGGAGTCGCGTCGTTAATGGTGACAGTTGCCCCCTCGACGGTGCGGATGCGGGCCGAGACGGCCTTGGCGTGGTAGTAGCCGGTGGCCGTGTAGGTGTGGGTGCCGGGAGCGAAGTCCACGGGCTTGCCGGGTTCGCCATAGGGCAGCTGGTCGATGACGAAGTCAACGACGAGGTCGGACGCGCCCGATCCCTGCGCGGGGGCCTCGGGGTGGGGCACGACGGGACGGGTCGCGTCGTTGTGTCCGCCGCCCTCGTCGCTGCCGTAGGAGGTGATGGCGTTGCCCTCGGCGTCGCAGGGCAGGAGCTTAATGTCGGACAGCGCCATGTCGGACTTGCCGGGCGCGAGGGAGCGCAGGCCCGCCAGGGCGATGACGCGCTTCGTGGTCGCCGGGAAGGTGACGTACTGTTCCTTGTTGCCGAACTGGAGGTCGCTTCCGTGCGTGACCTCGGTGCCACCGTCCCAGGTTCCTTGGGCGACCTTCGCCTTCCAGTCCTCGAAGGAGGCCTCAGACGCGGGGTTGCCGGGATCTTCATCGAAGGCAAAGACGCGGTATTCGCCCGGGAACTGATCGTTTCCGAGGGTGGAATCGTAGGTGGGGCGCGGGGTCAGGCCAAGGCCGCAGACCTGGGTGCCGGGGGTCGGGTTCTGGACCGCCAGGGCGTGGGGGTAGGGGTCGAGGCCTCCCTTCCACTTGGTGGTCCAGAACGTCTTGGTTGCGTCGGAGCGGGCGGTGTCGTCATCGACGAGTGCGGCGATGGTGCCGTTGGGGGCTCCTTCGCCGACCTTCTCTTCGGAGGTCGCCCACAGGACACTCGGGTGGTAGGGGGCGTCGGGTGCTGCGATGGCCGCGGCGGGCACAAGCCCGAGCATCGTGGCCGCAAGAATCGGGGCTCCAAACGCGCCGATAATGGGTCTTTTCCCCATGAGTTTAACTCCTTCGTCAGTATGGGGTTAATATCCGGGATCCGTCGCTTGACGATCGGGACCCCACAATACCTAACACGTGTTAGCTTTTTGTCACAGAACCTCCTTTGTGGGTAGAAAAAGCCCCCGCGGATGCTCGCGCACCCGCGGGGGTGAGATTAGAACTTCAAACCGCCATCTTCGATGCCGCGGAAGAAGAACTTTTGACTGAAGGCGAAGACCAGGACGACGGGCACCATCGCCACGACAGCGCCTGCCAGAACCAGCTGGTAAGTGACGCCCTGAGGCGAGTTTTGGATCGCCGTCAGGGTGAGCATCAGCGTCTGCTTGTTCGGGTCGGGCAGCATGAGCAGCGGGAAGATGAAGTCCGACCAGGCCCCGATGAAGGAGGTCAGGCCGACGACCGTCAGGGTGCCTCGAACCTGGGGCAGGAAGATCGACCAGAAGCGGCGCACCTCCCCAGCCCCGTCGATAAGGGCGGCGTCTTCGATCTCGTCGGGGATGCCCATGAACGCGGCGCGCATCATGAGAATCTGGAAGGGGCCGATCATCGCGACCATCCACACGCCGGGAAGCGTTTTGTACAGGTCCAGCTGGACCATCATCTTGAACAGCGAGAGCATGATCGACTCGAAGGGGAAGATCATGGCGGACAAGACCACGAAGTACATGATGTTACGCCCGCTCCACCCACGCCTCGACAGCATGTAGCCACCCACGCACGAGAGGACCACGTTCGAGGCGACGGTCAGGGCAGCAATGATCGCGGAGTTCCTGATCGCCCCCAGGACGTTGGTACGCTCGAAAAGAACGGAGAAGGACTCGAGCGACCACTGCTGCGGCAGGATCGTTGCCCCCTGGCCAAAGACCGACTCGCCGGGAGCCTTGAAGGCTGCCATCAAAGGCAGGATGAGGGGGCCGACCAAGACGATGGCGACAACAATCAGGACGACGTAGCGGGCAAACAGAGCTCCGCCACGCATCTGGCGCGAGGCGACATTGCGCCCCTGGCGCTCGAGCCGACGCTCTTTGCGCCACTGCGCGAATCGCTGGCCGAAGGAGGTGGTGTCGGTGGGAGAAACTGTGCTCATGAGTCTTCAGCCTTCCTCTGCAGGCTCTGGGAGGCAATGATGAAGCCGAAGGTGATGAGGAACAGACACACCGACGCCGCATCGCCTTGACCGAGCGACCCGAATGTTGGGTCGACGATCCGATCACGGATGTACATCGTCAGGGTCTTGGTGGGCGAGGCCGACCCTCCCAGCAGGTAGACCTCGGTGAAAATCTTCAGGCAGCCGATGGTCGTCAGCGTGGCGACCAGGAACATCATGACCTTGACACCGGGAACGGTCACGGTCATGAAGCGTCGAATGGGGCCCGCGCCGTCCAGTTCGGCAGCCTCATACAGGGATTTATCGACGTTGGCCAAGGCCGACAAGTACAGAATCATGTAGTAGGGCAACCCCTGCCACAGCGTGATGAGCATGGCGCAGAACAGGATGAGCCACTGATTCGACAGGAAGGGGACCGCTTCCATCCCCCACGAGGTCAGCAGGTTGTTGATAGGGCCCCGTTGATCGAGGAGGTAGCGCCACGCCAGCGAGATGACGACCAGCGAGGAGATGGCCGGCAGGTAGTAGAGCGCACGGAAGAAACCGATGCCGGGAACGTGCGACTTGACCAGGAGAGCCAACAGGAGGGGCAACAGAACCATGAGCGGGACGACGCACAGAGCATAGATGAGCGAATTCCTCAGGGCCTCCCAGAACTCGGGGTCTGCGAGGATCGCGCTGTAGTTGTCGATGCCGACGAAGCGTCCGGTACGCCCCAGGGGCTTTGTCTTCGTGAACGACACGTAGACGGTGGTGATAAAGGGGTAGATGTAGAACGAAATAATGGCGAGGACCGGCACGGTGACCCACAGCCAGGGAACCCAGCCGGGGCGGAACCGGGCGGCTCCATTGAGGGAGCGCTCCTTCGCGCTCATACGTATCGGCATACCAGTGTCCTTCATGAGATGCGCACGGTCACGGGTCGGCGACCCTGGGCAGAATATGAGATGCATCGGGGGGCCGAGGCCCAGCCTCGACCCCCCGCGCGTTCAATCAGTCGTCGAGAGCCTTGAGCTTCTCGTTCATCTGATCCTGTGCGGTCTTGAGGGCGGTCTTAGGATCAACCTCACCGCGGATGGCCTTGTTGACGTTCTCGATGAGGGTATCCTTCACCGCGCCGGTCGCGTAGAAGACGTCGGTGTAGGCCTCGGCATCCTCGGCAGCCTTCGCGGCTTCCTCGTAGGCAGCCTTGAAGACGGGGTCGTCGGCGATCTCCGGCGGGTTGTTGACGAGCTTGTCGAGAGCCTCAGTGGCAGCCGGGAAGATGATGGCGCCGCCATCGTGCGTCCAGGCGTACTCGTTCTCAGCGTTAGTGATCCACTCGGCGAACTTCATGGCCAGGGGGGCATTCTTAGTCGTGACCGAGACGCCGATGTACTGGCCCTCGAAGACGGGCTTGATGCCGGGGTTGGTCGGGAAGGGGCCGACGCCAGTGTTCTCGTAGACGGTCGCATTGTTGCTCTTGACCGACTTCAGGAAGGAGGCGTTGGGGGTACCGAAGGCGAGATTGCCGTCGGTGTATGCCTTGCCCGGGTCAGGCTCGCCGGTCAGCGAGTCCTTGGGGATAGCGCCGGAGGCGTAGAGCTCGGACAGCCGCGTCACGTAGTTGATGGCGGCCTCGTTGTCCGCAAAGTCGAAGGCGGTCTTGTCCTTGTTGAGCAGGGTGACGCCCATGCCGTGCAGCTGAGCAATCATGTACCACTCGGGAGAGCCGTAGATGCCGAAGTCGCCCTGCCCATCGGCGCCAACCTTTGCGGCGGCATCGAAGAGTTCGTCCATAGTCTTGGGCGGCATGTTCTCATCGAGCCCGGCGCGCTTGAACACCTCCTTGTTGTAGGTGGTGATGTAGGGGCCGAAGTACCAGGGCAGCGCCGTGTGGTGATCATTGGCGCCCAAGGCAGTGGACTCCCAAATGGAGGGCACGAACTTGTCGCCGATGCCGGGGGCCTTCACATCGTAGTCCATGAGGAAGTTGGACTTGGACAGCGCGAGGATCGTGGAGGAAGGAACGTTGACGACGTCCGCCATCTTGCAGTTCGAGGCCTGGGCCGTGATGGTCTGGTCAAACTCGGCGCCGCCACCCTGGTCGGTCCACTTGATCGTCACGCCGGGGTTGGCATCTTCGAATTCCTTGATCTTGGCCTTGAAGAAGTCCCCAAAGTCATTCTGCAGGCCCTGGGTCTGGAACGTGATCTCGCCTTCGACCTTCGAGGTGTCGATTGTCGAGTCGTCGATGTTGCCCGCGGGAACGTCGCAGGAGACGTCGGGTGCCGGGATGGAACCGGAGGCGGATCCACCGCCGCCGCTGCCAGAGCCACCACCGTCGCAGGCGGCCAGGCCGAGGGTGCTGAACATGGCAAGGGCAACGATGCCTGCCGCCATCTTCTTCTTCAACATGCGAAACCTCCATTGGTCCGTTCTTGTTGGTCGATCGATGGGATCGAGTCACTAACTATCTCGTGTTAGTTGATGTATGAATCATAGCGACTTCATGTGCTCTACGCATCATTTGTCAGCCGCGTCGAGCGTCGTTATCAAGCCGCAACATAACAACGTCAGTTGCAACCATTCCCTACCTGGGCAATCACACACCTCAGCTCGCACTCGCGCATGCGCCCGGCGAACTCGGGCCGAGCGTCGGGACCGCACGATCGGGTGCCGATCCCATCCTGGAACACGTCGAGCCACAGGAACAGACGATTCGACTCGGGCAGATCCTCCCAGTGCGAGGCCTGGGCCAGCTCGCGCTCGTCCCACGGGCTGACGCTCCACCCCAGGGGCGAGGCGGGGAGGATGAGGAACTCCCCGGCCTCGCCGCGAAGGGACAGGGCCTCAAGGCCCGCTCGGTGCCCGCCTTCCTGGGGCCGCACGCCAACGTCCCATAGGTCAGAGGCGTCGGCGATGCCGCACCCCAGGGTGCCCGGAACGGACATGTCGGGGTAGCCGATCATCGTGTCGCCCAGCCAGGACGCCTGCCAGGATGCTCCGGGAAGCTCGATGCGCAGGCCGAGGCGCGGCACGCGCGGGGGCCAATTGCCGTAGGGAGCAACCCGCGCCGAGACGGACACGCCGCGGGCCAGCCCCTCACCGATGCGGCAGGGCGCGTATTCCCACGTGAGAGTGACACCAAATTGCGCGGCGGGAGGCGACCAGCGTTCAACGACGCGGCGCACCGCCCCCTCCTCCTCGATGGAGACGAGGCGTCGGCGCAGCAGGTGCAGGCGCGCGCTTTCCCAGCGCATGGCGTGGGAGATCCCGGCTTCGCCGCGCCCGACGCCGAGGGGTCCCACGTCAGAGGCATCGATCCCCCAGTAGTCGACGGGGCCTCGGCCCCGATCATTGTCGGTGGGGGCACGGAACACGCTCAGCTCGACGCGAAGCGGCAGGAGCCACTCGCCAACACCCCGGAGGAGACCTCGCTCGTCAAGGAGATAGGACGCGTTGGATTGCTCGGCCGAAGGCTCGAGAGCGATGGGGGCATCCGCGAGCGCCCGCAGTCGCGCCTCCTCCTGCGCCGAGCCGCAGCGGGCTTCCTCGATGGCCCGGGCGAGCGCGGGAGCGTCCGGAGCCATCGCAGCCACCCAGGCCCACGTGCCCGCATAGGGCCGCGAGAGCGCGTCGACGAGTCCGTCGCACACGAAGTTGCCGTCGTGGACCTCCTCGCCGAAGTCACCACCGTAGGACAGGACGCGGCGCCCGTCCGACAGGGCGCGCCACAGGGCATGGTCGCGCCATTCCCACACGAATCCGCCGGCGTGGCGGGGGTGACTCATCTGCGCGGCGTAGCCGGGCGCGCCAGCGGGGCCGGTTCCCATGGCGTGCAGGTACTCGCACATGAGGTAGGGGGCGCGGCGGATGCGTTCGCGCGCCGCGTCGTCGACCTGCGCTGCCACGTGGGTCGGCACGGCGACCTCTGCGTGGAGATCGCTATCGTCGAGGACGGCGGCGACCTCCTCGAGGGTTGGGTACATGCGCGAGTAAATATCCGTGTATTCCAGGGCGTGGTCGCCCTCGTAGTGGACGACGGCGCGCCCACCCGTGCGCTCGCGGATCCAGCGCGCACAGGCGGCCAAGTTCACCCCAGTACCCGACTCGTTGCCCAGGCTCCAGCTCATAATCGAGGGATGATTCTTGTCCCGCTCGAAGGCTCGCACTGTTCGATCTAGGTAGGCGCCGGCCCAGCGCGGGTCGTCGGAGGGATTGTCGATCCACTCCCCCGTCCCTTCGAAGCCGTGCGTCTCGATGTCACCTTCGAGCATGACCCACAGCCCGATCTCGTCGGCCAGGTCCAGCAGGCGCGGGTGGGGCGGGTAGTGAGAGGTACGGATCGCATTGATTCCCATGGACTTCATGAGAACCAGGTCGGCCCGCGCCCACTCGTCATCGAAGACGCGCCCTTCGTCGGCACGCACCTCGTGCCGGTTCACGCCGTTGAGCGTCAGGGGCGCCCCGTTGGCGGTCAGCACGCCGCCGTCGATACTCACGCGCCGGAATCCGACGCGCAGCGAGCGGTCCCCACTGACGAGGCCGTCTCCCCCTTGGATGCTCACGTGCGCGTCGTAGAGGGCGGGGTCGTTCGCGCTCCACGGGCGCACATCCCCCAGTGAGAGGCGCTCGGAGCGGTAGCGCCCGTCGGCGCCCCGCTCAAGGGCCAGCAGGCAGGAGCCGACGCCGCCGATGTCGAGTCGCCCCACCAGGGAGGCCTCGCGAGCGCCAAGCACCCGGGCCTCGACGCTCGCGTAGCCGACCCCGGCCTCGTAATCGGTGTCGATCCACAGATCCTCGATCGCGCCGGGGGCGAGGTGACGCAGGCTCACGGAACGGAAGATGCCGGGAAGCCACCACTGATCCTGGTCCTCCAGATAGCTGCCGGAGCTGAACTGGTGAACGCGGACAGTGATCGTGTTCGCGCCGGGGCGGACCAGATCGGTCACGTCGAACTCGTGGGCCAGGCGCGAGCCGCGCGCCATCCCCACCCACGTGCCGTTGACCCACACGGTGGCCTGGCTTTCAACACCGTCGAAGCGCAGGGCGACGACCCCTTCCCCCCAACTGTCAGGCAGGTCGAAGGAGCGGCGGTAGTCGCCGACGGGATTCTCCTCGGGCGGGTAGGGAGGGTCCACCGGGAAGGGGAAGTCGACGTTCGTGTAGGCGGGGCGCCCGTAGAGCCCGTCCTCGCGCAGCACCCAGTGGCTGGGGACGTCGATGTCGCCTGTGACGGGCTCGGCCGGCGGCTCGGCCCAGGGGCGCTCAGCGTCGACGAAGGGATCGGGATCTGTGCGGAAGTGTGCGAAGCTCCAGGTTCCATCGAGGCTGATCACGCCCGAGTCGTCGGCCAGATGGGAGCGAGGCGGCAGGAGGGCGCCCGCGCCGGGAGAGTAGGAAGGTATCATCATTATCACGTCTGCGTGCCTTTCGGATGTCGTCATCGAAACTCCGATCGTTGACACCAAGACTAACACGTTATAGTTGGTGTGTTTCCGCAAACACACACGAGGAATTGGGAGCCCATCATGGAGCGCGCAACCCGGGCCGACGTCGCTCGCGTCGCAGGCGTCGCCCCCTCAACCGTGTCGCTGGTCCTCAACGGTCGAGGCCGTGATGTCAAGATCGCTCCGGCAACCATCGAGCGCGTCCGACAGGCAGCCCGCGACCTCAACTACATCCCCAACGCAGCGGCGCGCTCGCTGCGCCGAGGAAAATCCCACCTCATCGCCCTCCTCATGGCCGAACTGCCCGACGACCCCTTCGTCCCCGTCGTCCACACCGTCCTCACGACAGCCATGATTGACATCCAGCGCCGCGGCTACCTCCTCCTACCCCTCTTCCAGTCCGGCGACGGCGCCTCCGACGCCGAAGTCATCCGAGGAGTTCTGGGCGACACCCAGCTGGCCGGCATCATCCGCGAAACCACCTCCGCCGAGGCCTTCACCTCGCGCCTGCTCGCCAACCTCGGCATCCCCGTCGTCGCCATGTCCATGATCGAGGCCAACCCCACAGGCTCCGAATCGTCGCTCGTGCGCATCGACGAAGGCTCCGGCGTCCACGACATCATCTCCTCCTGCACCCTCGTCAACCCGGACACTGGCCTCGGATCCGGCCGCGCCGTCTTCCTCGCCGGCCCCAACACCAACCACGCCCGCCAAAACCCCATCGCACGCGCCTTCGGCACCAACTTCACCCTCTACTCCCTGCCCGACTGGGAAGCATCCACCGCATACCAGGCCTCCCTGCGCCTGCTCACCGAGGACCCCACGATCTCACTCATCGCTCTCGCCGACGACTCACAGGCTCCCGGCGTCTTCCAAGCCGCCGCGGACCTCGACCTGTCAGTACCCACCCACCTGTCCATCCTCGGCTTTGGCAACCAAGACCACCGCAGCGCCGACGCCATGGGCCTCACCACCGTCGACTGGCCCCTCAAAGACATGACCTCCACCGCCGTCACCTCCATCATCAACGTCATCGAAGGACGCCCTCCCGCCGACAGCATCCACCCCGGCCCCCTGACCTTGACCCTGACCGAGGAGGCAACCCCGGCCTCGTCCCAGGCGATCCCCGTCGCAACCATCCCCACGCGCCCCGTCTGGCGCGCCTCGGTCGCCCGGCGGCGCTAACGCGCCCGCCGCACCCGCTACAGTAGCTTCATGTCCACCTCCATCAGCTTCACGCACCCCGTGGGCACGATGTGCCCCGGATACGTCACGCGCGCCCTCATGCCCTACCTCATTGGTAGGCTCGGGGCCGACGGCGTCACCGCCTCGCTCGTCGTCGAGCCGGGCGACTCGTCGATGTTTCTGGTCATCAAGGACTTATTCCGCTACAACCTCTCACCCCTGTTTATTCAGCTCCTCGAGGCACCCCCGATCTCGCACAAGGAGATCCTCAACCGGTGGGCCGACGGGGTCTGCAACCGCATCCGCATAGAAGCCGCACAACTCGCCAACCCGAACGTGCTGCGCCAACGCGTACGCACCGAGCTCGTGCCCAGCCACACGACCCAACACCCCGACTTCTCCTACGCGCGTCCCTTCGGCGCCGGCCTCTCGCTCATCCTGAGCATCGTCCACGAGGCCGGGGCATCCAGGTGCACCACCGACGGCTTAAGGCTGCGCCCCCTGAGCGTCGACGAACTCTTCCACTACGGGCAGGCCAACACCGACGCCGCACCGATCACCACCGTGCAGCCATCCGGGCCGACCACATGCCTGTCCAGCCAATCGCCGTTCATCGCGGCCAAGGCCGCGAACATGCCCGCGCTGCTCGCGCGACAGGAGATCACCGCTCCGAACGGCCTGTTCGTCATGCTCCCGCAGCAGCAGCTCCTGTTTTACGCCCCCGCCGACCCCAACAACATCTCCGCACAGCTACACTCCCTCGTCGACTTCGTCCGATTCCCGATCATCGACGCGCAGACCAACAACCCCCACCGCGCCCTGAGCCGCGACATCTTCTATTACTCGCCCGACGGCACGCTCGACGCCATCACCCGCGCCGACGACCCCGATGTCCAAGAACTGCTGAGCAATCCCCACATCAGCTCCACCAACTACCACGTCAGCGTACAGAAATACCTCTCCCCCGCCTTCGAGCAACGTTTCTTCTCCCACTAGGCGACCGCCCGCCGCACCCGGATCCGCAAGGCCGCCCCGGCCTCGTCCCAGATCCCCCACACCCCCGTAGAATCAACCCATGGACCGCCACGAGATCACCGAACGGACCCTGCCATTCCTCCTGCGACGGCTGCACGACGCGGGGATCTCGGCAACGCCCCACGTCGACTCACACACGGGCGACATCTACCTGAAAGTCGACGGGTGGAGGCGCATCAACGTGGAGAACCTTATCGACGAACTCGCCCAGACGGATCCCTCCACGCACGAGGTCAGAATCGAGCGATGGGTCGCCTTCATCATGGAGTCCGGCCGTATCGCCGAACAGTCCGTCACCGACCCCGACGAGCTGCGCCAGCGCGTGCGGACCCGCATCATCCCCGCGAACCTTGCCGCCAACCCCCACCTCAGCTACGCGCGCCCCTTCCCCGGCGGCCTTGCTCTGGCCCTGTGCCTCGACTTTCCTAACACCGTCACAACCGTCAGCAACGGGCACCTCGAGAAGTACCCAATCGGCCTCGACGAGCTCTACCACTGGGGGCAGATCAACACCGACAACGAAGCCATCGACGAGCACACCACCTGCGGCCCCTTCACGGGAATCGCCGGGCAGTCACTGTTCATCGCATCGAAGGCCGCGCACATCGCCTCCCTGGTCTCGACGCTCCACATCGACGCACCCCACGGGCTCTTGTTCGCGATCCCCGACCGTTCCGTCCTCCTGTACGCACCCGCCGACCCGACGTCGCCAACCCATCAATTCGTCAGCCTCGTGGACTACCTCCGCATCGACATCCTGCAGCGCCTCCACACCACGCCCGCGCGCATACTCAGCAAGGACCTGTTCTACTGCTCACCCGACGGCACCTTCGGTGCCATCACGCGAAGCAACCACCCCGACGTGCAGGAACTCTTCACAAACCCAGATCTGGACGCGGACAGATTCACGGAGCTTGCGCTCACGTACATGACTTTTTTCGAGGGCTACCACATGCGCTTCTATCCCCCGAACATGTGAGGCGGCTCGAAAGAGTGAGGGCTCCGGCCGCGCCCCTCCGAGGCACCTCCGAGGCCCTCCGAGCGCCCTCCGAGCGCCCTCCGAGCGCCCTCCGAGCGACTCACCCACGAATGGTTTCCCCACAATGTCGCACGTAATTTGGGTCCCCTCACTTTTCTTAGGGGTCGAGAAAACCGCATGATTCCAACGATCAGATTTCAAATCCTGAAATACTCCCGGGGGAATTACGTGCGACTTTTCTGGGGCAGCACGACGGGTAGGCGGCAGCACGACGGGTAGGCGGCAGCACGACGCGCATAGTTCCCCCACAATATCGCACGTAATTTGGGTCCCCTCACTTTTCTTAGGGGTCGAGAAAACCGCATGATTCCAACGATCAGATTTCAAATCTTGAAATACTTCCGGGGGAATTACGTGCAACTTTTCTGGGGCAGCACGACGGGTAGGCGGCAGCACCCGCGCGTCGTCCAGGACCGTCGCAACGGGCGCCTCGTCCTCATCGACCACTTCCCCGGCGGAATCGGACAGCCCAACGCTGCGCCCTGGCCGAGTGAGGAGTGCCCCGAGCGCGTCGTCTTCGCCAACGCCTCGCAGATGCGCCCCTATCGAGGCCGTGGCGTGCTACGCCTGTCGGAGGACGGAGGGCGCACCTGGATCGCGTCGCGCACCTTCAACCCCGCCCACTACGTCTACCAGTGCATGACGATTCTGCCCGACGGCACGCTGGGCCTGCTCTGGGAGCGCGAGATGCAGGGCCTATCTTTCACCTGCATCCCTCTGCAGTGGATTGAGGCCGCGAAGATGTGAACACATCGCTCACCCCCAACGAGGCGACCGCAGCGCACTCCTTCCCCGGCCAGCGGCCCTCGCGCGCCTCACTGCCACGGCTCACCACTGAGGGCCATGCATAGCGAGAGGGCGGGTACCGACAGGTACCCGCCCTCGGCGCATTGAGTCACGGAGACGATCAGAGCGCCAGGTTCTCCTTGACGACGTCCGCCAGCGAAGCGGCGACGGAGTCGGCCTCCTCCTGGGTGGCGGCCTCGACCATGACGCGCACGAGAGGCTCGGTGCCCGAGGGGCGCAGCAGCACGCGGCCGGTATCGCCCAGGCGAGCCTCGGCAGCAGCAACCGCCGCAGCCACGGCCTCGTTCGTCGACGCGGCCGCGCGGTCCACGCCACCCACGTTGATGAGAGTCTGCGGCAGGCGCTGGATGAAGGACGTGAGGTCCGTCAGGGAGCGGCCGGACTCCTTCACCATGCGCGAGATGAGCAGAGAAGACAGGATGCCGTCACCGGTCGTCGCGTAGTCGCGGGCGATGATGTGGCCGGACTGCTCGCCGCCGAGCGAGTAGCCGGAAGCCAGCATCTCCTCAAGGACGTAGCGGTCGCCGACGCCGGTCTGCACGGTCTTAATGCCGACCTCGCGCATCGCGAGAATCAGGCCGAGGTTACTCATAACCGTCACGACGAGCGTGTCGTGCGCGAGGGCGCCGCGCTCGCGCGCGTTGACGGCCAGGGCACCCATGATCTTGTCGCCGTCGATGAGCGTGCCCTCGTGGTCGACGGCCAGGCAGCGGTCAGCGTCGCCGTCGTAGGCGACACCGAAGTCACAGCCGGAGGCAACAACGGCGGCTTGCAGGGCCTCGGGGTGGGTCGAACCGGCGTTGAGGTTGATGTTGCGCCCGTCGGGTTCAGCGTTGATGACAGTGATCTCGGCACCGAGCTCACGGAAGACAGCCGGGCCGAACTCGTGGGCGGCACCGTTCGCGCAGTCGATCGCGATCTTCATGCCGCGCAGGTCGGTGCCGGTGGCCTCCACCAGGTGCGAAATGTAGGAATCGCGTGCCCACGCGTGATCGGCGTTAATCTCGCCGACGCCGTCGCCGGTCGGGCGATCCCACTCGGTGTTCACGAGGGCTTCGATCTGGTCCTCGACCGCGTCGGCCAGCTTGTAGCCGCCGTGCGCGAAGAACTTGATGCCGTTGTCGGGCATGGGGTTATGGGAGGCCGAAATCATGACGCCCAGGTCCACGGTGTCCTCCGTGGCCGTCAGGTGGGCGACGGTGGGGGTGGTGACGACGCCGATGCGCGTAACGTCCATGCCGGCGCTGGCAAGGCCCGCAGCGAGGGCGTGATCCAGGAATTCGCCCGAGATGCGCGTGTCACGCCCAATGATCGCGCGGGGCTTCGAACCGTCCGCGCGCCGAGCCCCACCGAACTGGCGGGCGGCGGCCTCGCCGAGCTGGAGCGCGAGATCCGCGGTGATGTCAACGTTTGCCAGTCCTCGCACGCCGTCCGTGCCGAACATCCTGGGCATAATGTCTCCGTTCAGTGGGTCATACGACTGGTCTAAGGGTACCCCGACTGCGCCCTCGACCTTGTACGAGGCCGTGGCCCGGACAGTGTCGGCGCTCACATTGCGGGCGGTGTTGACAGGAACAAGAAGGTCGCGCCCCGCGGGAGCGGGGCGCGACCAACAGAAAATGTGCTGAAGGTGATCAGCGCTTCGAGAACTGCGAAGCCTTGCGGGCCTTCTTGAGGCCTGCCTTCTTACGCTCGGTGGCGCGGGCGTCGCGGGTCAGGAAGCCAGCCTTCTTGAGGGCCGGACGGTTGGCGTCGCGGTCGATCTCGTTGAGGGCGCGCGACACGCCGAGGCGCAGGGCGCCGGCCTGGCCGGAGATGCCGCCGCCGTTGATGCGGGCGATGACGTCGAAGCGGCCGTCAATGTCGAGCAGGACGAAGGGGGACTTCACCAGCTGCTGGTGCAGCTTGTTGGGGAAGTAGTCCTCAAGGGTGCGACCGTTGATGGTCCACTTGCCGGAGCCGGGGACCAGGCGAACGCGGGCAACGGCCTCCTTGCGGCGGCCCAGGCCCGCGCCGGGCGCGGTGATGGACTGGCCGGCACCGGCGGGCGCCGACTCGGTCTCGGACGTGTAGGAGCTGGGGACGATTTCCTCGTCCAGCTCAGCGGAAACGATGGTCTCAGCCACGGTTCTCCTCAGTGTTATAGGCGTTCAGCGACCTGTGAGGTCACTGAGCCACCTGGGTCAGTTCGTAGGGAACCGGCGACTGGCCGGCGTGGGGGTGCTCCGGGCCAGCGTAGACGTGCAGCTTCTTGAACTGCGCGCGGCCGAGGGAGTTGTGGGGAAGCATGCCCTTAACGGCCTTCTCGACGGCGCGCTCGGGCGTCGCGGCGAGGAGGTCACGGTAAGCGGTCGCGGTCAGGCCGCCGGGACGTCCGGAGTGGCGGTACGCCATCTTCTGGTCCAGCTTCTTGCCGGTGAGGGCAACCTTGTCCGCGTTGATGATGATGACGTAGTCGCCCATGTCCATGTGAGGGGCGAACGTCGGCTTGTGCTTCCCACGGAGGAGGGCAGCGGTCTGAGCTGCCAGGCGACCGAGGACGACGTCGGTGGCGTCAATGACGTACCACTTCTTGTCCGCGTCCCCAGGCTTGGGTGAATAGGTGCGCACGGGCGTAACCTTCAATTCTTGTTGGTCATGGGACGCCGCGCCGGTTTTTCCGGGGGCATCCGCGATGAAACGGTTCGCGCGAGGCGTCGGCGAGCGCTCCTAGCGAGTGGGAGACACTAGGTACTCTGCTGACGCACAGCACTAGCCATATTATCGGTGCGTAGCCCGGCGGTCAAAGCGCGGCGAATACTGTGTCACATTCCTCAGCCGTCGTCGCCACAGCACGTGTCACGCCTGGCCCGGGCCTGATTGGCCCGTGCGCCCCACTGACTGGGATCGGGATAGTCGACACCTTCGAGGGTAAGGCCGTGCGCGGGGGCGATCGGCGCGGCCTCGGAGCGGGAACGGGCGGCGAGGATGGCGGCCGGGTAGTCCGTTCCGCGCGCGCCTGTTCCGACGAGGAGGAGGGCCCCGACGAGCGAGCGGACCATCGAGTGACAAAAGGCGTCGGCCTCGACGCGGAAGACGAGAGTGCCGTCCGCCTCGCGCTCGGCGCGCAGGGTACGCAGAGTGCGGATGGTCGTGGCCCCCTCGCGCGGTCGGCAGAACCCGAGGAAGTCATGTTCTCCGAGGAGGGCAGCCCCGGCCTCGTTCATCACCGCCACATCGAGGGGATCCTCGACCCACAGGCGGTCCCAGCGTCCCAGCGGCTCGGGGCGGTCGGAGACCCGGTAGGCGTAGCGGCGCCCGAGCGCAGAAAAACGCGCATCGAAACTGGGGCCGACAACGGCAGCGGAGTAGATGCGCACGTCGCAGGTGCCGCGCGCGGCGGCCAGGTCGCGCCCACGCGCCCTCTCGCCGTAGCGGCCCGAGAGGATCTTGTTCAGCCTGCGCACGATCGACGAGGCCGTGGCCCCCTCATCGGATTCCCTGCCCCTGGGGGCGAGCCGCGCCCAGGCCTCGTCGCTGATGTCCACGTGGCACACCTGGTGGCGCGCGTGTACGCCGGCGTCGGTGCGCCCGGCGACCGTCATCGTTGCCTCCTCGCGCGAGGCCATGGCCAGCGCCGCTTCAATCTCCCCCTGGACGGTGCGCAGGCCCGGCTGGGCCGCCCACCCGCGAAAGTCAGTACCGTCGTAACCCAGGTCGAGGCGCAGGCGCCGCACGCTCACAGCTCCCACGCTCGCACGCCGCCAATAATGCCCGCGTCATTAGGCACGACGATGACGTCGTCGCCCATGAGATGCAGGTTCGACGCGGTAATCCGCTTCGAGTTACCGCCGCCCAAGTAGAGCCGATCCCACATGTACATCGGTCGCAGGCCATCGACGACGCGGCGCACGCGGCGCGACCAGTGAGTGTCGCCCAGGCGCAGGCGCTCATGCTCGCCGATGTAGTCGTCATAGGTTAGACCCCAGCGCACCGGGCCCTGCGACACCTCAACGTGGGGGGCCAGCGCTCCCCCGTCGAAAACCGCGTTGCCCAGGCCTGTGCCCAGCGTGATGATCATTTCGAGGCCACGGCCCGTGATCGCGCCCGCGCCGGCGACCTCCGCGTCGTTGAGGACCTTGGTAGGAAGGCCCAGGGCCGCCGCGATCGCACGACCCATGTCGAAATGGTCCCAGCGCTCGACGAGCTCTGGCAGGACACGCGAGCGCGGACCGTCCCTCGTGATGTAGTGAGGCGTCGCAATGACCACTCCGTGGCGAATCATGCCGGGCATCCCCATCGTCACGCGGGTCGCGGCGGGCAGCTCCCTCGCGAGGCCAACGACGGTCTCCACGAGCAGCTCAGGAGGCAGCGGGTAGGGTGTGGGAACCCTACGCGGCGGAGCCATCATCGTTCCCCGCTCATCCACGACCGATCCCTTAATACCGCCGCCACCGCAGTCAATCGCCAAGGTCATCTCACGAGTCATGCACCCAGGCTACCGGATACGGCAAGGGCCGGACACCCCATGCGGAATGTCCGGCCCGATGCTCGAGTTGATCAGTGACTCACGATCACTTCTCGTCGGCGACCTGCTCGGCGGCGTCAGCCTCCTTGCCGGCCTCGGCGGCAACTTCCTCGGCCTCGTTGGCCATGGCGAGATCGCCTTCCTCGCGAGCCTCTTCGGCGCGCTCGGCGGCAGCCTCGGCGGCCTTCTCAGCCTCGTCGGCAACGGCCTTCGCAGCCGTCTTCTCGGCAGCCTTCACGACGGCCTTCTTCTCGACCTTCTCCATGACGAGCTCAATGCGCATCAGGGGAGCGTTGTCGCCCTTGCGGTTGCCGACGCGGATCAGGCGGGTGTAGCCGCCGGCGCGCTCGGAATCCATGGCGGGGACGAGCTCCTCGAAGAGGATCGCGACGATGCCCTTGTTGGGGATCTTCTTCAGGACCGTACGGCGAGCGTGCTGGTCGCCGCGCTTGGCCTTGGTGATCAGCTTCTCGACGTAGGGGCGCAGCATCTTAGCCTTCGCCTCCGTGGTCGTGAGGCCGCGGTGTTCGATGAGCTGAGCCGCCAGGTTCGACAGAATCAGCTTCTGGTGTGCCGGGCTACCGCCCAGACGAGCACCCTTCTTGGGGGTGGGCATGTGTTTCTCCTACGGATTCAATGCGTCCATCGGACGCACGGGGTCAGATGGACTGGTCGTCCGAAAAGATCGCGGCGGACTCCGAGTCGCCGAAGCTCGGCATGACCGAGTCCTTCAGCGTCATTCCGAGAGCCGCCAGGGACTCCTTGATCTCTTCGATCGACTTGGTACCGAAGTTGCGGATGTCGAGCAGGTCGGCCTCCGAGTGAGCAACCAGCTCGCCCACGGTCAGGATGCCGCGGCGACGCAGCGCGTTGTAGGAACGCGACTGCAGGTTCAGGTTCTCGATCGGGAGGGCCAGATCGGCTGCGAGGGTGGCGTCGGTGGTGGAGGGACCCACCTCGATGCCTTCCGCTTCCTCGTTCAGTTCACGCATGAGGCCGAACAGCTCCACGAGCGTCTTGCCGGCCGAGGCCAGGGCGTCGCGCGGGGTAATGGCCGGCTTGGTCTCCACGTCGATGACGAGGCGATCGAAGTCGGTGCGCTGCTCGACACGCGTCGCCTCGACCTTGTAGGTCACCTTGACGACGGGCGAGTAGATCGAGTCGATCGGAATGCGAGAGATCTCGGCCTGCGGATCCTTGTTCTGAGCGGCCGACACGTAGCCGCGGCCACGCTCGACGGTCAGCTCGATCTCCAGCTTGCCCTTCTCATTGAGGGTGGCAAGACGCAGATCGGGGTTGTGGATCTCGACACCGGCGGGAGGCGTGATATCGCCGGCGAGAACCTCGCCGGGGCCAGCCTTACGCAGGTACATGACGACAGGCTCGTCATTCTCGCTGGACAGGACGATCTGCTTGATGTTCAGGATGATCTCAGCGACATCTTCCTTCACACCTTCGATCGTGCGGAACTCGTGGGGGACGCCATCGATGCGGATGGACGTCACCGCTGCACCCGGGATCGAGGACAGGAGGGTACGACGCAGGGAGTTACCCAGCGTGTAGCCGAACCCAGGCTCGAGGGGCTCCAGGGTGAAACGGGAGCGCAGGTCGCTGACCTTTTCTTCGGTCAGGATGGGTCGCTCTGCAATGAGCACGTCTATTCCTTTCTGACCGGTGCCCGCTATATGACACCGGATATGGGAACCTGCTGGTGCAGGCTAAGGGAGTGTGAACCCGGGGGTTCAGACGTGGGGAGGGACGCACCCTCCCGTCCACAAGTCAGCCGCGGCGGCGCTTCGGCGGGCGGGTGCCGTTGAAGGCCTGAGGCGTGACGTCCTGGATCGAACCGATCTCGAGGCCGGCGGCCTGCAGGGAGCGGATCGCGGTCTCGCGGCCGGAGCCGGGACCCTTGACGAAGACGTCAACCTTCTTCATGCCGTGCTCCTGGGCGCGACGAGCCGCAGCCTCGGCCGCGAGCTGCGCGGCGAAGGGGGTGGACTTACGCGAGCCCTTGAAGCCAACCTGGCCGGAGGACGCCCAGGCGACAACCGCGCCCGTGGGGTCCGTCAGGGAAACGATGGTGTTGTTGAACGTCGACTTGATGTAGGCGTGGCCGTTGGTGACGTTCTTCGAAATCTTGCGACGCGGCTTACGGGCGTTGCCCGAGCGCGAGGTCTTTGCTGCTGCCATTTCTGGTTCAGTTCCTTCTTGTCGCGGAAAGCTACCCCGTGGGGGCGGGCTCTCCTAGGCCTTACTTGGCCTTCTTCTTGCCTGCAACGGTGCGCTTGGGGCCCTTGCGGGTACGCGCGTTGGTCTTGGTGCGCTGACCGTGGACCGGCAGGCCACGACGGTGGCGAAGGCCCTGGTACGAACCGATTTCGATCTTGCGACGAATGTCGGCCTGAACCTCACGGCGGAGGTCACCCTCAACCTTGAAGTTTGCCTCAATGTAGTCACGAAGCTTGACGAGTTCCTCTTCCGTCGCGTCCTTCACGCGAGTGTCCGGGCTGACGCCGGTGGCGGCGAGGGTCTCTGCCGCGCGGGTGCGGCCGACTCCGTAGATGTATGTGAGCGCGATCTCGAGCCGCTTCTCGCGGGGGAGGTCGACGCCGGCAATACGTGCCATGGTGATGTTGCTCCAGTTGTTCATCGGAGGTCGTCATCGCTCAGTCCGGGCGAGCAGCCCGGCCTCGGCCTCCGAACCGAGGGTCGCCCACTGGGTGGGCGCTTAGAGTGATGCTGTGGGGCATGATGCCCCGCGGGTCGCAGCGGGTCTCAGCCCTGGCGCTGCTTGTGCCTGGGGTTGTCGCAGATGACCATGACATTGCCGTGGCGACGAATCACCTTGCACTTGTCACAGATCTTCTTGACACTCGGCTTGACCTTCATGGTTGTTACCTCCACTGCCCGGTGGGCAGTTTGTGTCGGGTCACTTGTAGCGGTAGACGATACGGCCTCGGGAGAGGTCGTAGGGGCTCAGCTCGACGACAACTCGATCCTCGGGCAGGATGCGGATGTAGTGCTGACGCATCTTTCCCGCAATGTGGCCGAGAACCACGTGGCCATTCTTAAGTTCCACACGGAACATCGCGTTAGGCAGGGCCTCAACGACCGTGCCTTCCATCTCAATGACGCCGTCTTTCTTCGCCATATCCTCCGTTTATCCTCTACATGTCTCGGATAGGTTGCGGCGGATGCCGCTAGGCGCATCTTTGCCATGGTGACATGCGGATACGCCCAAGGAACTACTCTACGGCATGCGCACCCTCGGGCGATAGTGCTAAACTCTGTCGACTCGCTCACGTTTAATGCGTCACATTTTTCGCACACGCCGTCGCACAGTAATTCAGCGCCGAGGCCGTGGATGAGTCAGCCCACGAATCGCACACCACGCGCCACACACCGCAAACCAGACAGCGCGCGCCACACACCAGCGCGGGGACTGCCCGAG